>NZ_JBGONH010000016.1:0-82141 GCF_041439075.1 Vibrio sp. FF145 | reverse complement strand
TACTACCGTTTTTGTTTTAAGTTCCCGCTAATCCGCGATGAACCTAAAAAAAGCCTAACTTAAAGTTAGGCTTTTTATTCAACCAACGTATTTTAGTACGAGGCTTTTAACCGATATTATTGTGCAGGAGCTGCTTCAGCGTTATCGATGTTTAGTAGTTCTACTTCGAATACTAGCGTTGAGTTAGCTGGGATAGTCGGTGTATCTTGCTCACCGTATGCTAGCTCTGGCGGGATAACGAACTTGTACTTAGAACCCACTTGCATCAGTTGTACACCTTCAGTCCAACCTGGGATTACGCGGTTTAGTGGGAATGTTGCTGGTTCGCCACGATCGTAAGAGCTGTCGAACTGAGTACCGTCTGTTAGCGTACCTTTGTAGTGTACTTGAACCGTATCAGTGTCTTTTGGAGAAGCGCCTTCACCAGCCGTCATTACTTGGTAAAGTAGACCAGATTCAGTTTGCTTAACGCCTTCAGTTTTAGCGAACTCAGCGCGGAAGTCATCACCCGCTTTCTTCACTTCTGCAGACTTTTCTGCCGCTTGTGCTTGCATCGTTTCAGCAACACGCTTGTCTAGAGCTTCAAGAGCTGCACGAGTCTCTTCTTCGTTAAGTGCCGTCTTCTCTGCGAATACGTCTTCGATACCTTGAAGAACCATCGCTTTGTCTAGGTTAATACCTAGCTCGCTTGGCTTATCAATGCTTGTGCTTAAGTAGTTAGCGAAAGATACACCGATTGCGTATGCCGCTTTGTCATCTTCTGTTTTAAAGTTTACTGCTGCAACTTTAACTTCTTCTACCTGTGGAGCTTCTGCCTTTGGTTCTTCTTTCTGACAACCAACTGCTAGCATAACCGTTGCGGCAAGCAGTGATACTTTTAAAACTGATTTCATTGAATTCTCCAATTAATGGCCAAGCCATTGGTTATTGTGCACAAATCTAATGATTAGATTGGTGTGAATACGTTAGTTATAACAATATACTAGTCATATGTCTTTCGACACAAACCGGATTATTGGATGTGATGCGAATATTTTTCCACTCATTGCTATGTACGATTGTCATCACCTTGTTAAATGGCTGCTTTTTCTTCCAAGATGATGACCAACGCTGGGAAATTGAACCCAACGGCGCCACCAGCTTTGCCCTAAGTAGAGATGGACGCTTCGCGCTGCTCTACTCGCAGCAAAAACAGCTGCTCCTTTGGGATCTTGCCCAGAACAAAGAACTGGCTCAGCTTGGTCCACAAGATCAATCCGAAAATCAAGTATCGCGTATTCGCATCTCTGACAATGGTCGCTTTGCCATTACCGCCAGTCAGATGAATTTCGCCGTTTGGGACTTATCTTGGACACAAGCTGAAGGGCTATGGTCGATTTCCGATGGCTTAATTCGCGATGTTGATATCTCTAGCAACGGTGAAAAAGTACTGCTGGGCCTATCTAATGGCAAAGCTATCTATGTGGACTTAGTCACCGGACGCCGTCTGGAGTTCCTCGCTCACCGAGAAAAAGTTAATTCCGTCTCTCTATCTTCGAATGGGCGCTACGCATTATCAGGCGGTAACGACTATAAAGCTTACCTTTGGGATACCGAATCAGGCTTGGTATTGCGTACATTCGAGCACGAACAAAGAGTCGTACGAGTTGCCTTACAACGAGATGGAGAGCTAGCTTTTACCTCCGATGGAGGGAATCAAGCGATGATCTGGGATCTTGAGACAGGTGAACCTCAAGCGCAATTGCAGAGCTGGTCTCGACAGCTGATATTCTCCAGTGCTCGCTTTTCTGATGACGGCAGTATGTTGGTAACAGGTACGCCATCTAGCCAAGTGAGCGTGTGGAATACTCAAGATGGTAAACGCATTTCTCGCCACGACGCCGAGCCATTAAAAGATGCTCGCCCTCCTCGTGCGGTAGTGTATGATGCAGCCTTTGATGATAAGAACCGTGTGATATCGGGCACCTCTGCGGGCATTGCCCAAGCTTGGAATGTGGATTAAGAACGATGACAGAAAAGCGAGTTGAACAATTAGAAAGCCGCGTGAATGACCTAGAATGTCAGTTGGCTTTCCAAGAGCAAACCATTGAAGAACTTAATGAAGCGCTTAGCCAACAACAGATGTTGATCACGAGAATGCAAGACCAGATGAAGTTCGTGGTTGGCAAAGTAAAAAATATGGATGGCTCAAACCTCGCTGACGCATCAGAAGAGACGCCACCCCCACACTATTAAGTGCGGTTTAAAGATAACGAATTAATTCTAGCGACGCATATCGTTAGTTTCTCGTCCTCAATGTGTAAACACATGTCAGGACGGGACATAGAGAACCAAAAGGGCGACAGATACTTATCTGTCGCCCTTTTGTTTGTTTAATCTGCGCTAATTCAACTAAAGTCAGTTAAGGCAATACAAACTTAGTCATCGGCATAAATTTTCACTTCCACGCAGCCATTAGTATCAACACTCGCACGGTACATTCCTGAACTGTTCATACCGAAATGAATATCACCTTGTCCATCGATAGCAATCAAGCCACCTTCACCACCCATGGTTTTCAATTCACCTTGAATAATCGTTTCACAAGCCGTATGCACATCTTCCTTGAGATAACGCATTCGTGCCGCCACATCACTGGCAACCATCTTTCTAAGGAAGAACTCCCCCATACCTGTTGTTGAAACGGCCACGTTGCCATTTTCAGCAACAGTGCCTGCACCGATGATTGGAGAATCTCCCACACGACCGTATTTTTTATTGGTTACGCCACCAGTGCTGGTTGCGGCTGCTAAGTTTCCGGCTTGATCTAATGCGACCGCGCCAACCGTGCCGTACTTTTTATCATCTGGATATTTATCAGCTTGCTCTTCATCATATTTCGCTTCAGACAAAGCAAAAATACCTTTCTCTTTCATCGACTGAAGTTGGTCATAACGACGCTCAGTAAAGAAGTAATCTTGCTCGGTGAAAGTATGGTCATGCTCAAACGCAAACTTCTCGGCGCCTTCACCAATCAGCAGCACATGGTCGCTTTTAAGCATCACATCACGCGCAAGCTCAATTGGATTTTTGATATGGCGGACACCGGCAATAGCCCCCGCATCCATTTCACGACCGTGCATCACAGAAGCATCCATCTCAACAAATTCATCATGAGTCAGAACAGAACCTTTACCGGCATTAAAGTGGGGACTGTCTTCCATCACCTTAACTGAAGCAACCACTGCATCTAGCGCATCGCCACCCGACTGTAATACTTGATAGCCAGCCAAAACCGATTTTTCCAAAGCCTCGGTAATACCCGTTTTTAATTCATCACTCATTTGCTCTCGTATGATGGTGCCTGCACCACCATGAATGGCAATTGAAAAAGGCTGTGACATACAAACTCTCCACTGACGTCGACTTATAATGTTGTGCTATCAATACCACATCCATGGTTTGATGTCTGATAGCGAAAACCAAACTATTTACGAACGCTTAGATTTGCGGACACTAAGATTTGCAGACAATTAATTTGGTAGACGAAAAGCCAACTCAAAAAGCTAGCACCCTAAACGAAAAAAACCTCCACAAGGGAGGTTTTCAATATTCTTAAACTAAACCGTTAATTCGGTATTAGTGAGAACCACAGCTACCGCCGCCGCAGCAGCCGTCTTTTTTCTCTTCAGCGTGGTCATGGCCTTCGCCACCACAGCAACCACCTTCGTGATCATGATCGTGGTCGTGACCGCCACAGCCGCCTTCTTGGTGTACGTGACCGTGTTGAACTTCTTCTTCAGTCGCTTCACGAACCGCTACAACTTCAACGTCAAACGTTAGAGTTTGGCCAGCTAGCATGTGGTTACCGTCAACAACAACTTCGTCGCCATCTACTTCAGTAACTTCAACTGGGATTGGACCTTGGTCAGTATCCGCTAGGAAACGCATGCCAACTTCGATTTGCTCAACACCTTGGAATACGTCTGCAGGAACACGTTGAACTAGGTCATCGTTGTGCTCGCCGTAAGCGTCTTCTGGAGTAACAGTTGCTGAGAACTTGTCGCCAGCGACTTTGCCTTCAAGCTCTTTTTCAAGACCTGTAATTAGGTTGTTGTGACCGTGAAGGTAATCTAGTGGAGCTTCTGCAGTTGATTGGTCAACTACTACGCCATCTTCAAGTTTCACTTGATATGCAACACTAACTACTACGTTCTTTTCAATTTTCATGAGAGCTCCAAGGAGGTTTGGACTAAGCTCGAACAGTTGAGCTTAGGAAAAATTCTGTACCCGGATATTATGGGGATCAATTGACGAAACTCAATCACTCAGGCTTAAAAATACCGATCATTTCTTGATTCGCGTGTTCAGATTTCTCTACAGTTTTCGGTTTACGCTGTTCTGTGAAGCCACAATCGACACATTCCACCAGCTCGATATTATTTTCAATCCACCAGCGGAGTGTGTCTTGAGTCTTGCAGCTTGGGCAGCTCGCCCCTGCGATAAAGCGTTTTTTCTGTTTCACGTTGATATCCTTTACTACTCTGGATTCGCAGTTCTTCCGCTCTAGCTCTATTAAAGACAAAGCAGAGACCACGTTTATTATTAGATCAGTTATCTAGACTTTTATTTCTAGAGCTCAAGCTATATGTCTATGCCCAAGCTTCATTTCTAAGCTCAAGCATTAGTTATCACTTCAAGCTACTGCCAATAGTTTCGAGATTGGTGATCGTTTTCCATCTCGTGTCCAAAAATCTCTTCAAGCTCTTTGCGAGCCTCTTTCGCTCTTTGGGCTAACTCGGCATCTTCGTTATGCTGAGGCAGCAACTCTTTCAGCATACCATTATCCAGTTTCCTAAAGTGTGCTTCTGCTCGCTTCGCTTTATATGGATGCATGCCAAGTTCAGTCAATGTTTGACGACCTAAATCTAATGCCCCAAGGAAGGTTTCACGCGAGTAGTTGCTCACACCGTGGTTAAGTAATTGATACGCTTCAACACGGCTTCGAGCACGCGCTAAAATCTTTAACTGTGGGAAATGCTGCTTACACAAGTCGACAGTTTTCATGATTTCGTCTGGAGAGTCGGTACACAACACGATCGCTTCCGCTTTATCAGCTCCGGCTGCGCGTAATAATTCAAGATGAGTCGAGTCACCGTAAAATACCTTGTAGCCGAACTTCCTAAGGATATGTATTTGGCTGGCATCACTTTCAAGGACGGTGATACGAATCTTGTTGGCATACATCAGACGACCAATGATCTGACCGAAACGACCAAAGCCTGCAATGATCACTCGAGGGCTACGATCAACCACATCCGAAGACATCGCGCTTTCACTGATTTGATTGAGTTGACGAGCAAAGAAGCGATCTTGCAGCTTAAGCATCAATGGCGTGGTCACCATAGAAAGGCTCACAACCACTAGTAAGAACGACACTTGGTCGCCGCTTAAGATGCCTTGTGCACTCGCCGCGGTAAAAATAACGAAGGCAAACTCACCACCTTGGCTGAGAATCATCGCCATACGGCTGCGCGCTTTAGCTTGAGTACCAAAGATACGAGCTAGCGCATACAACACCAAGCCCTTCAACACGACCAGAGACGACACCGCGATAAGTATTGCAAATGGACTTTCTGCCAATAAACCTAGGTTTACCGCCATACCCACAGAGATAAAGAACAGGCCAAGCAGTAACCCTTTGAATGGGTCAATCGCGATTTCAAGCTCGTGTCGATATTCACTTTCAGCCAGAAGTACGCCCGCCAAGAAAGTACCTAATGCCATCGACAAACCAATCTGCTGCATGATGACGGCAATACCAATCACCAATAACAGCGCTGCTACCGTGAACAACTCACGCACGCCGCTCATGACTACATATCGGAACAGTGGTCTCAACAAGAAGTGACCACCGACAAGCAAGCCAATCACACCGCCTAGCATCCATAACATGTCAGCCCAACTGCCACCCGTATTGCCAGCAAGCAAAGGCAGCATCGCCAACATAGGGATTACGGCAATATCTTGGAAAAGTAATACCGCAAAGCCTGACTGCCCCGCTTCTTTGCCACCAAGCTCTCGCTCTTCAATAACACGCAAGGCAATAGCGGTCGAAGACAGAGCTAAACCCATACCGATGACTAAGCTAGTTTGCCAAGTTAAACCAAACATACACGCGATAGTGGTAATAATCAGAGTGGTGATCAGCACTTGCGCGCCACCGAGTCCTAGAATGGGGGCTCGCATCTGCCACAGTTTTTTCGGATTAAGTTCGAGACCAATCAAGAAGAGCAGCAGTACCACCCCGAATTCGGAGAAGTGTAGAATCGCCTCTACATCACTGATTAAACCAAGCCCCCACGGGCCAATCGCCACACCCGCTAATAAGTAACCGAGTACCGACCCTAATCCAGCGCGCTGTGCGATAGGAACCGCAACCACAGCAGCTGCTAAAAATATAACGCTACTTTGTAGAAAATCGTTAGTCAGAGCCATCATTCGCTCCTATATCTTGTAGCGGGTCTCGCAACCAATTTCGATACGCTTCTGCGTGTTGGTAACGCGTCATATCGGTGACATTTCGTGCCCAGTGTAAAACCAAAGGGGATATCCAGTGCATCTGACACAAAGCAGCAGTTAGCTCGAATGGTTGCAAAATCTCTTGTAATGGATATTTATTATAGCCTGCGGCACCAAACGCCTCTTCTTTACCACCAGTAGTAATCACACTGCGCCAGTGTTTACCTTTAAGCGCACTTTGCTCACCAAACGCAAAACCCTTGCCTAATACTCGGTCAAACCACTCTTTAAGTAGTGATGGGCAGGAATACATAAACAAAGGGTGTTGGAACACGATCACATCATATTCAAGCAGCAATGCATGCTCAGAAGGCACATCAATAAAGAAGTCAGGATAGATGGCGTAGAGATCGTGGACTTTGACATTCCCAAGCGACTCTATCTTTTTAACCATGATCTGGTTAGCGATAGAGGTTTGCGGCTCTGGGTGCGCATAGATGACCAGCACCTTTGACACGGGGTTGTCTGTCGAGGGAGTATTACTCATTCCTTTGAAACATTCCTTTGAAGGCTAAACGGTGGCAAGGCCACAAGAATTTAAGCAAAAGTTACTAATATGTTATTGGCATCATAACGCAAATTGCATTGTGATCGACTTTTATCTGGTTTCAGCCTACTATGCAGGCGTCTGTTCACCTCTAATTTCTATGCTATTTCAATTATGATTACTTTCTCTGATATTCAATTGCTACGCGGCGGTAAGCCACTCCTCGACCAAGCATCTGCGACTTTTCACCCTGGCGACAAGATCGGTTTGGTTGGTAAGAATGGCTGTGGTAAATCTACGCTGTTCGCCCTAATTAAGGACGAACTGTCTATTGATGCAGGCTCATTCAGTAAACCAGCCCATTGGGAAATGGCTTGGGTTGCTCAAGAAACACCTGCATTAGAAAGAACAGCAATTGAATACGTGATTGATGGCGACCGTGAATACCGTGGCCTTGAAGATCAACTTGAGAAAGCCGAACAAGCCGACAACGGCACATTAGTCGCAGAGATCCATGGCAAGATTGAAACCATTGGTGGTTATAGCATCAAAGCACGCGCGGCTGAGCTGTTAGACGGCCTGGGCTTTCGCCAAGAACAAATGACATGGAACCTGACTCAATTTTCAGGGGGTTGGCGTATGCGTTTGAACCTAGCGCAAGCCCTACTGTGTCGCAGTGACCTACTGTTACTCGATGAGCCAACCAACCACTTGGATTTAGACGCTGTAATGTGGCTAGAACGCTGGTTACAAAACTACCCAGGCACACTCGTTCTTATCTCACACGATAGGGACTTCTTGGATCCTATCGTCAACCGCATCGTGCATGTTGAAAATCAACTGCTCAATGAATACACAGGTAACTACTCGTCGTTCGAAACCCAACGAGCGCAAAAGCTAATTCTGCAACAAGCTATGTACCAAAAGCAGCAGAAACAAATGTCGCACATGCAGAGCTACATTGACCGTTTCCGTTATAAAGCTTCAAAAGCTCGCCAAGCGCAAAGCCGTATTAAAGCGCTAGAGAAAATGGAACAAGTACTGCCCGCTCAGTTTGATAACCCTTTCAGCTTTGAATTTAGAGAACCAGACGCACTACCAAACCCAATCATGATGATGGACGAGGTATCGGCGGGTTACGACGACAACCTGATTCTAGAGAAGATTCGCCTAAACCTAGTACCGGGCAGCCGTATTGGTTTGCTTGGTCGAAATGGTGCAGGTAAATCGACGCTGATTAAGCTACTTTCAGGCGAACTGAAACAGCAAGGTGGCGAGCTAAGCTATTCGCAAGGCGTTAAAATGGGTTACTTTGCCCAACATCAATTAGAGACGCTGCACCCGGAAGAGACACCACTTCAGCACATGATGCAGATTGCGCCAAAACACACCGAGCAACAACTGCGTGACTACCTAGGTAGCTTTGGCTTCCAAGGTGAAAAAGCACTCGATAAAGTGGCACCGTTCTCCGGTGGTGAAAAAGCACGTTTAGTATTGGCTCTGCTGGTATGGCAAAAACCGAACCTATTACTACTCGATGAACCAACCAACCACTTGGATCTCGATATGCGTCAGGCACTAACGTTTGCGTTGCAGACGTTTGAAGGCGCGATGGTTATCGTATCGCACGACCGCTACCTACTTCGAGCCACTACTGATGATTTATACCTTGTACACGACCGTCAAGTTGCACCGTTTGATGGTGACCTTAGCGATTACTACAAGTGGCTAACCGAACAACAGAAAGTTGAGCGCAAAGAAGCACAAGCATTGGCACCAGCAAAAGATGGCGCCAACAGTGCAGCAGCAAAAAAAGATCAGAAACGTAAAGAAGCAGAGTTCAGAAAACTAACCGCGCCGATTCGCAAACAATTGACTCAGTTTGAAAAGAAAATGGATAAGTTGACGCTTGATCTTGAAGAGGCTGAACAGCAATTATCTGACACTTCACTTTATGAAGCTGAAAATAAGGCTAAACTGAATAAAGTACTCGCTCTACAAGCGAGCAGTAAGTCACAGCTAGAAGAAGTTGAAATGGATTGGATGTCCACTCAAGAAGAGCTTGAGCAGATGGAACTGGATATGGATAGCTTATGAGCCCAGAGCACGCACCAATATCACTAACACTGGAACGACTATGGCAATTTAGCCTTCAGTATTACAGTGTGCGCGGTGTTAAGGATGCGTGCTTAGCTTTGCAAAACCAATTCCATGGCAACGTCAATCTACTGCTGCTTCTCAAATGGCTTGATGAGCAGCAACTCTCTTTCGCTGAGGAGGAGTGGCACAAGGTGCAACAATGCTTAAGTCGCTCTGAAACCTTGCTTCATAGTTATCGAGAGCTGCGTAAACACCTCAAAGCACACGTTGTTGATTCACTCTACCGTGAAGCCTTACAATTTGAGCTGCAGCTTGAAAAGCAACAACAGTCCGATCTCGTCGACTGCATTAAGTCTCTTCAACTTACAGCGAACCAACAATCACCGCTCGCTTTACAGTACTGTCGTTTATTAGGGGCGGAAAACCTCTACGACGCTTTTTCTGAACCAGCACCACAGCCCTAACGCATTTCCTTTTCCTTTTATTCAATCAAGCTCCAAGCTTAACTGCGCTCGCTCGTTACCATGATCGCATGCTGACTAAAAAACATTTGGGGGGAGTCTTTAATACGCCCGACCTTGATATTATTCAACCAGTTACCCATCACCTGTTTTGGTCGATCATATCAGTGAAACCCTTGCGCTTATGCTAAGAATCAACCAAGCTCAAATAAAAACGTGGGCGTTTCGCTAAAAGCTCAACACTTTATCAAAGCCCATAAAAGAAGCATGGACTGTTTTTATGACAATATTTACCGCTGCCGCTGGCCTATCGAATCCACATTTACAAACCTTAGTGCCAAGATTTATTAGAAAGCAGGCGTTGTTTGCTCCTCAATGGCAGACCTTAGAAACTCCCGACGGCGATTTCCTAGACCTTGCATGGAGTGAATCGCCAGACGGTGACACGCCAAGCAATGATGATAAAAGTAACAAGCCAATATTCGTTCTATTCCACGGATTAGAAGGGAGCTTTGAGAGCCCTTACGCCAACGGGCTAATGAATGCATTTGCTAAAGATGGTTGGCTATCAGTGATGATGCACTTTAGAGGTTGCAGCGGAAAACCAAATCGCTTGGCTCGTGCATACCATTCAGGTGAAGTCGAAGATGCGCGCTTTTTCCTAAGACATCTGCACGCGCAGTTCCCCAGCAACCCCAAAGTTGCAGTTGGTATCTCTTTGGGTGGTAACATGCTGGCGAATTATTTGGCTGAGTATGCCGACGACCCATTGCTGTCGGCGGCGACCATAGTATCAGCTCCATTTGACTTGGCTTGTTGTTCTAGTCGCATTGAGCAGGGCTTCTCCAAGCTCTATAAGAAGTATCTACTCAACTCTCTAAAATCAAACGCCTTGAAAAAAGTTAACCTGCTACAGGAAAAGCTGGGGGTCACAGCGGAAACCATTAAGAAGATCACCAAACTGTATGAGTTTGATGAACAAATTACGGCGCCTCTGCATGGGTTCAAAAATGCCCAAGATTATTATGCACAATGCTCCGCACTGCCTAAACTCAAGAAGATCAAACTACCAACTCAGATCATTCATGCCAAGGACGATCCTTTCATGACCGATGATGTGATTCCAAAGTTCGTTCTGCCTGATAACATCGATTATCGACTGTTTCAAAAAGGCGGTCATGTGGGGTTCATTACCGGCAGCACACTCAAGCCAAGATTTTGGTTAGAAGAAGCATTACCCGCCTACTATGAAAGTCTACAAGATTCGGCATAATGACGAGCCTTAGTAAATAGCAGTAAAAATATTACTAAGCTCACTCATTTCTACAACAATAAACCTATCCATGAACATAAAAGAGAGAAGTATTTATGATCATCCCGTGGCAAGACATTGCGCCAGAGACACTGGAAAACCTCATCAAAGAATTCGTACTGCGTGAAGGTACAGACTATGGTGACGTAGAAGTTTCACTGCAAAACAAAATTGACCAAGTGAAACATCAATTAGCCTCAGGAGAAGTGAGTATCGTGTTTTCTGAACTGCATGAAACCGTTGATATTCAAGTCACAAAACGCTTCTAAGCTGCGCTCATAAAGGAGCCGTGTTATAGTGGTAAACGATTGCTAACAAGTAAGTTACTCAAAAGACAAGGGTTGTCATGTCCGCTAAACATCCAATTATTGCGGTGACGGGTTCATCTGGAGCCGGCACCACCACTACCTCAGAAGCCTTCCGAAAAATGTTCAATATGATGGACGTGAAGGCTGCTTGGGTTGAAGGGGATAGTTTCCATCGCTTCACTCGACCAGAGATGGATGTCGAGATCCGTAAGGCGCGCGAGCAAGGTAAGCACATCAGCTACTTTGGTCCACAAGCTAACGATTTTGGTGCATTAGAAGATTTCTTCCGTCAATACGGTAATGAAGGCACGGGAAAAGTCCGTAGCTATCTGCATACCTTCGATGAAGCCGTGCCTTACAATCAAATGCCCGGCACCTTTACGCCATGGCAAGAGATCCCTGAAAACTCGGATGTGATGTTCTACGAAGGTCTTCACGGTGGCGTAGTCGATGGTGACATCAATGTTTCTCAACACGTCGATCTGCTTATCGGCATGGTACCTATCGTAAACTTGGAGTGGATCCAGAAATTCGTTCGTGACACACGCGATCGTGGTCACTCTCGCGAAGCGGTGATGGATTCTATTGTTCGCTCAATGGATGATTACCTTAACTACATTACCCCGCAGTTTTCGCGTACTCATATCAACTTTCAGCGTGTCCCTACCGTAGATACATCAAATCCACTGAATGCAAAAGGGATCCCAAGTTTAGACGAAAGCTTCGTGGTCATACGTTTGCGCGGTATCAAAAACGTCGATTTCCCTTACTTGTTGGCTATGATTGATGGCTCATTTATGTCACGTCATAACACACTTGTGGTGCCAGGAGGCAAGATGAGTTTTGCTATGGAGCTCATTGTAAGGCCGATCCTGCAACAACTTATAGAAACCGGGAAAATAGGCTAACAAAACAACATTCTGGTTGATTACTTTTCATACCGTGATCATGTGCACAATTTTGCGTAAAAAATCGTAGCTTGGTCACGATTAAAATCAAGAAATAGTACCTGAAAAAGGATACTATTCTTAAACGAAACACAAGATAGCTTGCAGCACTCATCGAGTGCTCTTATCCTAGCTAGGTCAATTCAGGCTTAGCTAAAATATGGAAAGCGGCAAGCATACCCTGCAGAGGAAGTAAGATATTATGGTTCTAGGTAAACCCCAAACCGATCCAACATTAGAGTGGTTCCTTTCACACTGTCATATTCATAAGTACCCTTCAAAAAGTACTTTGATTCATGCTGGTGAAAAGGCAGAAACCTTGTACTACATCGTTAAAGGTTCTGTGGCAGTTCTTATCAAAGACGAAGAAGGTAAGGAAATGATTCTTTCTTACCTAAACCAAGGCGACTTCATCGGTGAGCTTGGCTTGTTCGAAGAAGACCAAGAGCGTACTGCATGGGTTCGTGCAAAATCTCCTTGTGAAGTAGCTGAGATTTCTTTCAAGAAATTCCGTCAACTTATCCAAGTGAACCCAGATATTCTAATGCGTCTTTCAGCGCAAATGGCAAACCGTCTACAAGTAACTAGCCAAAAGGTTGGTGACTTAGCGTTCCTTGACGTAACAGGTCGTATCGCTCAAACGCTACTAAACCTAGCAAAACAGCCAGATGCAATGACTCACCCTGACGGCATGCAAATCAAGATCACTCGTCAAGAGATTGGCCAGATTGTTGGTTGTTCTCGTGAGACCGTAGGTCGTATCTTGAAGATGCTAGAAGAGCAGAACCTAATTTCTGCACACGGTAAGACCATCGTGGTATACGGCACTCGTTAATCTCGATTAACTGAGCCAAAAATTTGAAAGCCACCAAATGCGAATTTGGTGGCTTTTTTGTTTTCTAAAGATCTAGAGAGCAGATGCGGGAAGCAAAGTTAGAAATCGGACTTCACTATTCTAAAGTATCTCGAAGCGAAGCGTACCCGCACCTCTAGGGCAAAACCCGTGCTCGTATCTTTCTTTAACCGTTGGTGCTTTCAAAGATCTTGTCAGCTGATGCCGCGACAAATCCGGTATAAAGCTCACCATTGGCCATCGCATAACGCTTAGCGAACTCATAGAAGCCGCCAGGAATCATCTCATTGCCTTCAACAAATGAAGCTGGGACTTTATCTGCCATTGTTGATGATTGCTCTAATAAGACCTCTGGAGAGCCTTTCACCTCGCCGCCAGATACATTGATAGTGAATCCCGACTCATTCAGATAGTCATTCACGGCCTGCACTTCATCGAACTTATTTAACTGGTTCACACTCACCGTAAAGTGGTTTGCACCGTAACCATGAGCTGCTAGCCAAGAAGCGTACTCACTCTCTTTTGCGAGCACTTGGAAATCTGCGAAGCTCAAATCCCAAAGACGACCACCAAACAAGAATTCATGACCCTGAAGCTTGCTTGCGTCTACTTGCCCAACCAACTTAGCAACGATCTGTTGTAAGTCGCTTGAACACTCTTCGACCTTCAACTCACTAATGAACACTTTTGGTTGTTTTGGATCTGGATGCTCGTAATGCTTAGCCACTAGCTTCTTGCTCTCAAACAAGTAATCGCCACATGCCTTGTAACCTAACTCAAGGAAAGGCTTGGCCAGTGTTTCAATCCCCAGCGGTGCAACATTGAAAGTACGCAGTGCAATATGATCGTTAATCAGGGCTTCGTCTTCTTTCAGCAAGTGATGTACTTTCTCAGCCGATGGACAAAGCCTGTGAATGTAATCGTCCCATAGTGATTTAAAGAGTAGATCGGGCGTCATGGTGACTCCTTGTCAGAGGTTCTAGCAAGCTAGTAATTTGGATTAGAAAGGGAGAGGCTGGACATAGAGTCAGCAGCCATCAGCCTGTGACATACTTGTTCTATTATTATCTACCGCCCAATCTAGGTGTCGGACGTGGTGGAACAGGGAAGCGATAACACCACCTCCCTATTTCAAGCTTAACGAATGAGCCTAATACTCATTAGACTAAACTACAGCTCAATACCTGGGCTAAATGTCGCTGGCAGTTGAGTTTCGCCACCTTCCATTGAAGCCATAGGGTAAGCACAATAGTCCGCTGCATAGTAAGCACTTGGGCGTAGGTTGCCCGAAGCACCCGGGCCACCAAATGGTGCATCACCACTTGCGCCTGTTAGCTGACGGTTACGGTTAACAATACCCGCACGGATATGATCAACGAAGTATTCCCATTCAGAATCATCTGTTGATACAAGACCCGCAGACAAACCAAAACGAGTGTCGTTAGCTAGCTCAACCGCTTGCTCGAGCGATTGGTAACGAACCACTTGCAGCAATGGACCGAAGTACTCTTCATCTGGCAACTCAGCAATGTTGGTTGCATCGATAATCCCCGGAGAAACAAACGCCGCTTCGCCCGCTTTTGCTTCAACTAGGCTTACACCACCTAGTGATTGCAGATTAGCTTGCGCGTCCAGTATGAACTTAGCTGCCGCTTCAGAGATTTGTGGGCCCATGAAGGGTGCAGACTCAGCGAATGGCTGATCAACACGAATCTTCAAGGTAGCCGCAACAAGCTTATCGAGCAGTTGATCGCCCTTCTCGCCAACAGGAACATACAAACGACGAGCACATGTACAACGTTGACCTGCACTGATGAAAGCCGATTGGATAATGGTATAAATCGTCGCGTCAGCATCACCAAATTGGTCACTGATCACCATCGGGTTATTGCCACCCATCTCTAGCGCCAACATCTTGCCCGGTTGACCTGCGAATTGACGGTGAAGGATATGACCGGTATTCGCACTACCCGTGAATAGCACGCCATCAAGACCTTTAGCATCGGCTAGTGCGATACCTGTCTCTTTAGCGCCTTGCACTAGGTTGATCACGCCAGCAGGAAGGCCAGCTTCTTGCCATAGCTTCATCGCAAACTCACCAGTCCAAGGTGTCTGCTCTGACGGCTTAAATACCACGGTATTACCCGATAGCAGTGCTGGAACAATATGACCATTAGGCAGATGACCTGGGAAGTTGTAAGGGCCAAATACCGCCATAACGCCTAATGGACGATGACGCAGTACGATTTGGTTACCTGCCGCTTCACGTGAAGCTTCACCAGTACGTTCGTGATATGCACGAATAGAGATAGCGATCTTGCCCGCCATCGCGCCCGCTTCAGTACGAGTTTCCCAAATCGGTTTACCCGTCTCTTTTGCAATAATCTGTGCTATCTCTTCGCTGTTCTCTTTTACTTTCTCAGCAAAGTTCAACACGATGGCTTCACGCTCTACAAAGCTCAGTTTCTTCCAAACTAAGAACGCATCACGAGCCGCTGCTACTGCAGATTCAACCTGCGCTGGTGTTGCACTATCGCCTTGCCACACGACTTCATTGTTGTATGGGCTTACTGATGTCATGGCGTCGCCTTGACCTGCCACCCACTGTCCTGCTATCCACTGAGTCATACTTCTATCCTTAAAATCTTCGACAGATAATCGCCGCTCTTATTGAGCCAACATGCGAACGAATTCGCCTTCTTTTACTTCAAGAGCGCTTGCTACTTCAGATGATAAAATCACTGTGTCGCTTGCTTGGTCATACGCGCCTTTCGCGGCTACTGCGCGGAAGTTCTCAAATGAGGTATTACCAATTAGGAAGTCTTTAGAGCTGGAGTGCTCTGCAATTTTCACCTGAGCTCGAATCGCATGACGCACTGATTCAATATTTCTTAGATCACACTCAACCGTTGGGCCTGCATCAAAGATGTCGACATAACCACGGTTAGTGAAACCTTCACGTTCCAACAACTTAAGTGCTGGGCGTGTATTATCATGTACCTCTCCAATCACCGCCTGAGCTTCTTTGCTCAGTAGGTTCACGTAGATAGGCAGCTTTGGCATTAGGTCAGCAATGAAGCCTTTCTTACCGATACCAGTTAGGTAATCTGCAAGCGTGAAATCAATTGAGAAGAAGTGCTCTTGCAGCCATTGCCAGAAAGGTGAATTACCTTCCGCATCCGATACACCGCGCATCTCAGCAAAAATCGTTTTCGAGAAACGCTCTGGGTGTTCAGACATGATCAGGAAGCGACACTTCGACATCAAACGACCATTCAATCCACCACGGAAAGCTGGACGCAAGAACAGTGTGCAGATCTCACTGCATCCGGTGTAGTTATTACCGAAAGTCAGCAGCTTAACGACGTTATTCACGCCAAGCTTTTGCGATGAGTGAACCACTTTGCTGATGTGGTAAGAGTAAAACGGAACATCCCAGCCAATTGAGGCTTCGATGCCTGTCGTGCCTGCAACTTCTCCCGTTTCAGTGTCGAAGCCAACCATTAGGTAGCCTTCATCACCGGGTTCAGTCACGTCTTGTTTGGCAAAGCTGTATTCAGAGTGAGTAATTCGGTTAGTTAACAGTTCTTCGTTAACCGGAAGAGATGTGAATCCGTGACCAGATTCAACCGCGCAGGTATGCAGCGCATCGTAATCAGATAATTTTATTGGGCGAACAACTAGCATCAATATTCCCTCCAGATGCAAAACAGGCCCAAAACCAGAAGCTTGGGCCTTTAGCAGTACGTCATGGGATCGCTCTAATGGCGACCATCCTATGACGCCGCTCAGGCTAAACTAGCGTAGCGATTGCTTTGTCTAGTTTTGATAAACCTTCTTCAATTTCTTGTGTAGTAATAACCAGTGATGGCGTGAAACGAACCACGTTTGCACCCGCAACCAGTACCATCAAGCCTTGTTCGCCTGCTGCTACTAATACATCACGAGCACGACCTTGCCATGCTTCATTAAGCGCAGCGCCTAGCAATAGGCCTTTACCGCGAACTTCACTGAATATTTGGTATTTGTCGTTAATCTTAGCTAAACCATCACGGAATAGTGCTTCGCGTTCTTTCACGCCAGCCAACGTTTCAGGTTGGCTTACTACGTCAACAACCGCTTCAGCAACGGCACACGCCAGTGGGTTACCACCGTAAGTCGAACCGTGCGTACCCACTTTTAGGTGTGTTGCAAGTTCAGACGTTGTTAGCATTGCGCCGATCGGGAAACCACCACCTAGTGATTTCGCAGTGCTTAGGATATCAGGTGTTACACCTAGGCCTTGGTAAGCGTAAAAGTTACCCGTACGGCCATTACCTGTTTGCACTTCATCAAAGATAAGCAGCGCATTGTGTTTGTCACACAGTTCACGAACCGTGTTCACGAACTCAGATGTTGGAGAGATGATACCGCCCTCGCCTTGCAGAGGTTCCATCATGATTGCACATGTGCGATCTGAGATGTGCGCTTCTAGCGCTGCAATATCGTTGTAAGGCAGGTGAGTTACATCGCCCGGTTTAGGACCGAAGCCATCAGAGTAAGCCTCTTGACCACCCACAGTTACGGTAAAGAAAGTACGACCGTGGAAACCTTGTTTGAATGCAATGATTTCAGACTTCTCAGGACCGTGAACATCCGCAGCCCAACGACGAGCTAGCTTCAATGCTGCTTCATTCGCTTCTGCGCCAGAGTTGGCAAAGAATACTTTTTCTGCAAAACATACGTCGGTTAGCTTTTTCGCTAGACGCAGCGCAGGTTCGTTGGTCATCACGTTACTTAGGTGCCAAATCTTGTTTGCTTGCTCAGTAACTGCGTTAACCATTGCCGGGTGACAGTGACCCAAACAGCTCACAGCGATACCACCAGCAAAGTCGATATACTCTCGGTCTTGTTGGTCCCAAACGCGTGCGCCTTCCCCTTTTACTGGGATCATTTCCATTGGGTTATAACAAGGCACCATCACCTCATTAAACAGACTACGTTCTACTTTATTTTCCACTGTCATCGTACATTCCTTCTCGATACCGCAAGCTTCGCAAATAAGCGTAATGGTTCATAAGTGAGACAAAGATATTTTGTCTCGCCATAATCCCGCTGCAGCATTATATTTACATTTAATTAACCTTTTCAATAGTAGATTATTCTTTAGCCATCCCTCACAACCAGCTAAACGTCACTACCCATGACTATTTATGCATCAATTAATCTGTTTTATGAAGCTTTTTTTACCTAAACGTATGACTAGTAATAGCAAAGCCTTACTGGCACAGCGGTATATAGGGTTCGAGAGGAAATAACGCGAATAATTTTGCATAGGCTAAAAACTTAGCGAAGCGAGAGAGAAATGTTATAAAAAGTGATCGGCGTCAGAGGGAGAGAGGCGTGTAAAGCCCGAATTTAAACGCTTAACGAATGGGCTGACAGGTTTAACTGGCTTATTTAGGCGGAGAAAGGGTCAAATTTAAACACTTAGCGTGCTAGGAAGTTAGCGAGAAGTTGGTGTCCCTGCTCTGTTTTAATCGACTCAGGGTGAAATTGTACGGCATCAATCGGCAAGGTTTTGTGTTGATAACCCATGATCTCATCCATGCTGCCATCTTCAAATTCCGTCCAAGAGGTCAATTCAAAGCAGTCAGGCAGCGTGCCATTTTTCACCACTAGAGAATGGTAACGTGTCACGGTTAGAGGGTTATTCAACCCCTGAAAAACACTCTTGCCATTGTGGCGGATGGGAGAGGTTTTACCGTGCATCACTTGTCTGGCTCGCACGACTTCACCACCAAAGACTTGAGCAATGGCTTGATGACCAAGGCACACACCTAAGATAGGCAACTTACCCACGAAGTGTTCAATGACTTGCAGAGAGATTCCCGCATCATCGGGCGTACACGGGCCCGGCGAGATAACAAGATGGCTAGGATTCAGCGCTTCGATACCTGCGATATCAATCTCATCGTTGCGAACAACTTTCACAGTGACCCCTAACTCACAGAAATACTGATACAAGTTATAGGTAAAAGAGTCGTAGTTATCGATGATAAGTAACATGGGTCGAAATCGTTTGCTAAATACTAAATGATTGGGAGATATAGGGGCGGTATTGTGCAATATAAAGCAAGAAAGGCAAGTGAAAATGATAAAAAGAAAATCAGCTTTCGCTGCCCTGATAACTTTACACTACAAATACATAAACGTTACTGGCAATGAAGCCAGAGTGATCCACTTTGTCTTCTCAAGACATAGATGTCTCCCATCCCTGCCAAAGTTCCCATAAAAATTAAAACCTTATAAGTTGCGGGTTTTTTATGACATGGTTCTTTTTTTGTGAAAAACAACAACTCAATGAATAATTGCTTGCGTTATCATTAGCGTGAATTTACTGACCTTTAATAGAAAAATGAAAGAGAACAAGCTCGTTTACCTAATTCGTTACATACCAACTATAACTGTGGTTCTATTTTCTATTATCGTCTTTTCGTTATCTGTGAATGATAGCTATCGCCGAACCAATCAAGAAATATCTCACATAGAATCCGATATTATTGAAGAAAAAAAGGCCTATTTAAAATCGCAAGTCAGCTATGTAAATAACCAACTTAATTACTTAGAAAAAACGACAATAACTACGTTACGTGACAATATAAAAACGCATACTCTCCGCACTCACGACATATTAAATCAGCTGCACATTAGCAATCCTCAACTAAATGAACAAGAGTTTACAACCTTGGTTCGTGCTAGTTTGAAAAACTACAGATTCAATGACGGTCGTGGTTATCCTTTTATTTATCACCATGATGGGACTGTTATTTTTCACCCTGTTTTTCCTAGTATGCAAGGAACCTCAAAATGGGAGTTTCAAGATGCCAAAGGACACTTTATTGCTCAGGAATTAACAAAAAAAGCGATTGAAGAAAAAGAAGGCTTTCATAAATGGTGGTTTATGAAAGCAGGCTCATCAGGTAGACAGTATGAAAAAATCGGCTATATCGCCAACTTCTCTCCATACAGTTGGTACATAGCTACAAGTGACTTTATTACAGATGTCCAGGCAGACATTCAAAGTAATGTACTTGAATGGTTAAGTCAGCTTCAAATTGGCCAACAGAGCAATTTCTACGTTATTAACACTAAAGGCGATGTGCTAGCTCATACCACTCCTGGCTTTATTGGCACGAATATCCATAACATTAAAAACGTGAACTTTCGCACTCAAGCAGTCGCGCTGTTAGAACAATCAGATATCTATGTTAGACACTTAGCTGCCGACAATTACTCGGTAGAAAACCTAAGTTATGTCGTCAAAAATAGTACTTGGGGCTGGACGATAGGCGCGAGCTTTAGCGTAACTGCATTAGAAAGACTGGTTGCTAACAAAAATTCCGAGTTGGTTGAAAAAAGAAATAATGCGCTCAATCGCTTAGCACTCATGTATGGCGTAGTCGTTCTATTAGTCGGACTACTCTCATATTATGTGAGCACTCTAGTATCTCGTCGCTTTGAATCTTATCAAGCTGAAATTCAATCTGACTTTGAAAAGCTCTGTACTGCAAACAGCACGCTGAATCACTTTGCTAATCATGACCAACTGACTGGGCTTTTTAATCGACACTTTTTTGAAGTCTATATGGAGAAAGAGCTGGCCAAAACTCAATCAGATGACGATAAATTTCTTGTCTGTTTTATTGATGTAGATAACTTTAAAAACATCAACGACTACTACGGACACAGTGTTGGAGACGAACTCTTAATACAGATATCTCAAACGCTTAAAAAAGTATGCCCTAATTTTTCAGAAGTGTTCCGGTTCGGAGGTGATGAATTTATTGTTACTTTCCCTGCTCTAAACAGCCTAAAACAGGCAGAAAGCGTCATGAAACTATTTCATGATGAACTTGCGACCAAGTATCAATGCTTTGAGCATGAATTTGATATCAGTTTTAGCTTAGGTGCCGCCTTGTATCCCGATCACGGGCGCACTGTCGATGAGTTGCTCGCAAGCTCTGATATTATGCTCCATTCTGTGAAATCAGAAGGCAAAGCAAACTGTGCTATTTTCTCATCAAAAACCTCTGCGAAAAATCAACGTAAGTTTCTGATTGAAGACAATTTACTGACCGCTATAGAAAGAAGAGAAATTTATTTAGATTATCAGCCTCAGTATTGCTTACAGTCTGGAAGGTTATGGGGAATCGAAGCGCTAGCTCGATGGAAAAGCCCAACATTGGGTAACGTTTACCCTGATGAATTTATCTCCGTCGCTGAAGTCAGTGGTCACATACGCGCATTAGGTTGGTATCTTATTGAATTAGCCTACCAACAGTATTCAGAACTCGATTTTCCAGACGATGCTCCTATTTTACTGGCACTGAACTTATCACCAGTTCAAATTGGTGAAACAAACTTTGCTGAAAATATCATTAAAATAACAGAGCGCTACGGTATAAACCCATCCCATATATGCCTAGAAGCCACCGAAGGCATCATGCTAAAAAATCCGGAAGAGGTAGCAAAAGTTGCGTATCAACTTCGTAGTAAAGGGTTTCACTTGGCCTTAGATGATTTTGGTACTGGGTACTCTTCGTTGAAGTATTTGTCATTACTTCCTATTCATGAAATTAAAATAGATCGTAGCTTTATTTGGCAACTTTCAGAATCGAATACCGCTCATGAACTATTAAAAAGCATTGTCGCAATTGGGCGGTCTACAGGAACAAGAACCGTCGCTGAAGGTGTCGAAACCATTGAACAACTAGAATATGTTAAACAATATGGATGTGACATTGTCCAAGGGTACTTATTTTCAAAACCGGTATCACTGGAAAAAGCGGTACAAATACGCCAATACGACCTTGAAAAGATGGAATCATACCAATCACAGTAAGTAAGTGTTCAAAAATAGCGCAGGAAAAAAGCTTGAGAACAAGGCGGATTTTTTTGATAAGTAGTTATTCTACAATCAAAAAATCTAACGACGTTATCTAGATTTTTAACAAACTAGGGTGAACAGTTATTTACTACGATTGGTATCAATGAGTAGCTAAAATATAAACCGCTACCTATAGGTAGCGGTTTATTATGACTCGAAAAGCCTTATTACTTACGACGACGCCACATTGCTAAGCCAAACAATGACATCAGCGCACCGAAACCAAACGAACCACCGACTTTAAGCTCAAGAACTGCCGGATCATGATCAGATGAACGGAAGTGATCTTGGTACTTCGGCAGATCACCTTTGTACTCTTCGTTGTAATCAAGCAACTTCGATTCACCGCCATTGATGTGCCAGTCAGTCGCATCCACCACCCTATCTTTCAGGCTGTCGCTGATCAACAGGTGATCCAAAGCGCCAACTTCGTCATTGTATGAGTAGCTCCAGCTGTCTGGGTGCTTTTGAGCCACAGCATTAATGTAGCCGTAGTTCTTAGTAATCACCGCACCGTTATCGCCAAACTGCTCGACACCGTCAATGTAGGTGTTACGCGCCGCTTTGATTTGCTTACCGTATTTCTCTTCAGAGTAATCCGTCAGTACCAGCATTGGGTCTTCCATGCCGTACGAGTTCATATCACCCAGAATCACTTTATGGCCTTTGATGCCGTCTAGCGCTTCACCCAATGCAACCGCAGCTGCAACACGGAAGTTCTCACATGAACCTTGCTTGTCGGCATCAACGCCACCTTGACCGCCCTGTTCGACAGGGGCTGCATCTTCCCAACACTTAGAACCTTTCGATTTAAAGTGGTTAATCGCAACGGTCAGTTTCTCTTTAGTGCCTTTGACTTTAAAAGTTGGCGCCAATGAGTCACGTTGATAGTTCTTACCGTCTTCAATCACCTTGCCAGAATCGTCTAACACCTCTGGCGCTTGTTGGCTTGGCATCGCGATAACACGGCGGTCTTTAAGCTTAACCACTTTCTTACGGTAAATAACACCTGTTGTAATGACGTCAGTACCAATCGAGTCCATCTCGTCGGTTACGCCATCTTCGTTCGAATCGACAGCCACAAAGGTATAGCGGTCTTTCTTACGCTCAATGCGATCATTCAGTTGGTTTACAAGCTGCTGAATGGCAGAGCCTTCACCAAAACCGTTGTTCTCAATTTCCATCAAACCAATGATGTCGGCATCTAGACGAAGAATCGCGTTCACAATCTTCTCTTGCTGCATCTCAAACTCAGTGATGGTGTTCGCGCCACGGTTGTTGCCGTGTTGGTTCGCGTCACCGCCAAATGGAGAGTTAAAGTAGTTCAAAACGTTGAAGGTCGCGATACGTAGATCACCTTCATCCATATCAGGCTTGTCAGTACGTGGGTCATTACGTACAAAGTTCTCAGCCGAGATCTGGTTGGTTGTCACTAAGCGATATTCGCCGTAACTGTAGGTCAGTACACCTTCTAGGCCAATAATGGTGTCATCAATACGGATGTAGTCTTCTGTTGAACCATCTTGGTCAATATCGGTACGGCCAAAGTCTGGATAGAAAGGAACTTGTCCGTCACCGGCTTTTTGATCGGTTTCAACAAAAAGACGACGGTCTGCGTTATCTTTAGTTTGCTGTTTCGCATCTTCAGAGCCAGCTGCAGATAACTGGTTCGGCTGCATGTTAATACGCTCATGGGCCAGTACCATGTTGTTACGACGACCTGCGTAGTCATAACCAAAGGTACGCGTTACACGCATATCAAGCGCTTCGGTTGTTTTCACCAACATGCCTTCATGGCGTTCAAGCGTTGCAGCGAAGTTCTCGTCACTGTCTAAGGCTTCAATTGCTGTCGCTTCAGGCGCTTGTTGCTCGCCCTGCTTAAGCCATTGGTTGTTTTCAACTTTAAGCTGAGTATGACTGTAATACTCTTGAACCTTACCTTTCACACACACTACATCGCCCGCAGCCAGTTCTGAACTCGATTGATTGGTGTGGATAAATAGACCTTCAGAAGTGCTTGAATTGAAGTCATCCTCAAGTGCTTGCAGGTAGAAACCTTTGGTTATGCCAGTAGTGACTGCACTTACCACACCTTTGACGAAGTATTCATCGTCAGTGATGTATGGATAGCCATCAATGAACGGTGATGTTGCGCCTTCACCTTGGATCTCTTGAATAGTCGTGAATACAGGAGCAGAGCCATCTTGTGTACAGGCAAACGCGTCAGGCAACTCTACATTGTCTAGTGAACCTAGCCCTTCAATACTGTCCTTAGGTAACGATACCCATTGCGAAGCATCAAACGTCGCAGAAGGTGTTTGTTTAGCACGAACCAAAGTAACATCTTTACCCCAGTCCACATCGCCCATCAAACCGACAACATCGTGCACCGAACCATCTGAATTCAAGATAGCCAGCGGATCGTCACCATTGTGATTAGCAATCGACGCGTTAAGAATATCAGCCGCCGCTTTAATTTCGTCACTTGCGCTGGTGTGCGCAACCACAAGTACTTCACCGGGCGCTAAAACGTGGCCATTCAAAGGTAAAGTGGCGCCCCATGATCCATTACCATTCGCAGACTTCGCCAACGAGTAACCATCTAAATTAATGCTGCTATCGCCGTTATTGGCAATCTCAACCGCTTTGTTATAGCTGCCGCCTTCCACATATTGTGAAATAAACAAATCAGCGTGTGCGCTTGTGGTTAACAAGCTACCAATTGCCACTGCTAGCAATGAAGGTTTATGTAAAAGAGCCATCCGTTTCACCTAAGTTCATCGATTTATAGTCACTGCCATCTATGGGCAGTCATGTATTTTGTGGTAACTATCAGGTTTATTTATGAAAGGAATAAGTCAGTTGGCAAGAAAATGAGGAACTTATCACTTTGGAATCATCAATTGTTTGGCACGTTTTATATTTCCAACATATATAGAAACAAGAGTGACTTTATAAAGCTTGAGGATACCAAATAAGATCACCTGCACAGCATTAGCATGATGAATGTGTTAGCTAGATAATGCTTAAATTATCAATTCAAACAAGAGATTTACTGGGAAGGTAAATGGAGCAGGCAATAAAAAGCCCAAAGTAAACAAAGTCACTTTGGGCTTGAATTTCTAAACGAGTCGTTTTAGTAAACCCTATGGGCGAGTAACAAAACCTACCGCTTCGTATGCTTTTTTCAGTGTTACTGCAGCACGCTCAGAGGCTTTTTCGGCACCCGCTTTCATTACTGCGTCCATGTAAGCACGGTCAGCACGGATACGGTGGTATTCAGATTGAATCGGCTCAAGCATCTCAACCAATGCTGCGCCTACATCTTTCTTAAATGGACCGTACATTTCAACGCCTTGGTACTGCGCTTCGATCTCTTCAAACGTTTTACCCGTCGCCGCAGAGTAAAGACCCATTAGGTTAGAGATACCTGCTTTGTTTTCCCAATCGTGAGCAATACGTGGTGGCGTTTCTGCATCGGTTTGCGCTTTGTTGATCTTCTTGATGATCGACTTAGGCTCTTCTAGCAGAGTAATCACGTTCTTACGGTTGTCATCCGACTTAGACATCTTCTTCGTCGCATCTTGCAGGCTCATTACACGTGCATTCACTGTTGGAATGTAAGGTTCTGGTACTTGGAAGATTGGCGTTTCAGGACCGTAAATGTTGTTAAAGCGAGTTGCGATATCACGCGCTAGCTCTAAGTGTTGTTTCTGGTCGCTACCTACTGGCACTTGGTGAGCACCGTAAAGCAGGATGTCTGCAGCCATCAACACAGGGTAGTCGTATAGGCCTACGTTTACGTCGTTTGAGTGACGTGCAGACTTATCTTTAAACTGAGTCATACGGCTCAGTTCACCCATTTGCGTGTAACAGTTAAGAAGCCAACCAAGTTGAGCATGCTCTGGTACGTGTGACTGAACAAATAGCGTGCTCTTCTTTGGATCAA
This sequence comes from Vibrio sp. FF145, assembly GCF_041439075.1. Lineage (NCBI taxonomy): Bacteria > Pseudomonadati > Pseudomonadota > Gammaproteobacteria > Vibrionales > Vibrionaceae > Vibrio > Vibrio sp. FF145. The sequence goes on along the minus strand of NZ_JBGONH010000016.1, from coordinate 56,234 downwards.
CACCGACAGCAAGACAGATTGCTAATGCGTCTAGAGTCGCTTCGTGCAGTGCTTTCGGATCTTGGCGAACCGTAATTGCATGAAGGTCTACAACACAGTATTGGCAATCGTAATCATCTTGCATCTGTTGCCATTGACGTAGAGCACCCAAGTAGTTACCGATACTTAGTTCACCAGATGGTTGAACACCACTCAATACGATGGGCTTGCTCATGGTTTTAATTCCTTTGCTTGTTAGCTAAGCTCGTTAACTTAGTTTCTTAACCTAGTATCTGAAAAACTTAGCTTCTTAACTTTAAAATAGAAAGCCGTACAGCTCTTCTGTACGGCTCATCCAGTGTACTCATTGATAAGTATTTTGCTAGTAGGTTAGCTAACTTTTATCCGCTTTATGCTGAAACTAGAACGACATCTAGTAATTGCGCAATATTGTCTGCGACATAGTCAGGGTTTGATACTGAAATCGACTCACCGTGGTTGTAGCCGTATGTCAGACCAAACGAGTGACAGCCGGCATTCTTAGCCGCTTTGATGTCATTGCTTGAATCGCCAACCATCAGCATCTCTTCAGCTTTTACATTGTGCTTTTCTAGCAACCAGTTCAACGCTACTGGATTCGGCTTTTTCTCTGGGAAAGAGTCGCCGCCCAACACATCAACAAAGTACTTATCGATACCGTGTTGCGCCAGAACGGCTGGTACAAATTTCGATGGCTTGTTTGTTACAAGCGCCATGGTGAAGCCCGCTTTATCCAACTCAGCTAACGTTTCTTTTACTGATGGGTAAAGGTGGCTCAGCTTATGGCCACTCTGCTCGTAAAAATCATCAAACAAGATACGCGCTTTCTTTAGCAGTTCAGGCTCTAGGTTTGGATCAACCGTCAAGTTGCGGCTCAGTGAGCGCCCGATAAGAACGTCAGCACCATTACCCACGTAGTCGCGAACTTGCTCTTCGCTTACAGAAGAAAAACCCAGTTCCTGACAAGCCTGATCAGCGGCAACAGCCAAATCAGGCACGCTATCTAACAAGGTTCCATCCAAATCAAAGGCAATCAGTTTTATTGAGCTTAATGACATCTTACTTTCCTATTTATTATGTTCGTCTTATGAGTTGAGCTCCAAGACGTAAAAAAGGGGCCAATGAGCCCCTTAATATTCAATCTATCTGTAGTTTTACGATTATGCGTTTACTTTTGCAAGCTCTGAACGCATCTCATCAATCACTTCTTTGTAATCTGGTTGATTGAAGATAGCGGAACCCGCAACGAACATATCTGCACCCGCTTCTGCAATTTCACGGATGTTATCAACCTTCACGCCGCCATCAATCTCAAGGCGGATATCACGGCCAGATTCGTCAATAAGTTTACGAACAGCGCGCAGCTTATCAAGAGTATGAGGAATGAAAGATTGACCGCCAAAGCCAGGGTTCACTGACATCAGTAGAATCATGTCGACTTTGTCTAGGATGTAATCAAGGCAAGAAAGTGGCGTTGCTGGGTTAAGTACGACACCCGCTTTACAGCCGTGTTCTTTGATTAACTGTAGAGTGCGATCAACGTGCTCTGACGCTTCAACGTGGAAGGTAATCATTGATGCGCCAGCTTTGGCAAACTCAGGTACGATGCTGTCTACTGGCTTAACCATTAGGTGAACATCGATAGGAGCTGTGATGCCGTAGTCGCGCAATGCTTTACAGATCGGTGCACCAAAAGTCAGGTTAGGTACGTAGTGGTTATCCATCACATCGAAGTGCACAACGTCGGCACCGGCTGCGAGTACTTTTTCGACGTCTTCACCAAGACGAGCAAAATCTGCAGACAAAATCGATGGAGCGATTAGAAAATCTTTCATACCAAACCTCTTAAGAGTGAGTAAATTGCGAATATCACCGCCTTGTGACCTCTCATACACAAGTACAAGACTCAATCCCAAGACTATTTGGTGTGCAATTCTACCTAAGCACCTAAGCAGATCCTAGCAGTTCGAAAGATTAGTTTAAGAAAGTACCCGTGGGTCACTCAATTTAATGAGTTCGAGGATTATTCTGACGACGACAATTCTGTTGAAGCGTGTTGCTGGTTTTTCTCTTTATGGAAAAGCGCCAGTAACTCATCAACTTTATTGCGCCCTGCGCCATTACGGCTAATGGTGCGCTTAACCTTGACCACGTTCAGTTCCGCACCATGGTATAAACGGCGCGTTAAGGTGGTGTCATGGTTTGAAATCAAGACAGGAATATCGCGTTCCATCGCCGCTTTTTCAGCGACATCCGCCAGTGCAGCTTGGTCATCTAAGCTAAAACCATTACCTGCGTAAGAGGTAAAGTTAGCCGTGTTCGACAGCGGTGCGTATGGAGGATCACAGTAAACCACGCAACCTTTGCGCGCGCGGCTAAAGGTTTCATGGTATCCCTCACAGACGAAGGTGGCTTTTTTCGCTTTCTCAGCAAAAAACTCTAGCTCGGCTTCAGGGAAATAAGGTTTTTTATAAGAACCAAACGGAACGTTAAAACCGCCCTTCTTGTTGTAACGACACAAGCCATTGAAGCCAAATCGGTTCATGTACAAGAAAGCTAACGAGCGATACATAACGTTATCTGTACCATTGAACTCAGCGCGAACATCTAAGAACACTTCTCTACGGTTATTCTCCGGACAGAACCAACGCTTCGCTTCAGTGATATAGGTTTCAGGATCGGTTTTAAGTAGATTGTATAGGTTGATAAGATCAGGATTAATATCTGCAAGTAGGTACTGTTCAAAATCAGTATTCAGAAATACTGATCCGGCACCGACAAACGGTTCTACCAATTTACGAGCAGGTGGCAGGTGACGTTGGATGTCTTCAACTAGGCCATATTTACCACCAGCCCATTTTAGAAAGGCACGCTGCTTTTTCATTTACTGCTCTATCTATCAACTCAAAAATAAGGCTGCGGAATGTAACATATTTTGAGGCTAAGCTCAGGGTTATTTCGCACGTTCTATCTCTCGATGCACTTGATTCATCGATTTTGCCCAAGGTTCCAACTGTTGAAGTGGTTTTGATAACGCACTTGCCGCATCTCGCGCCACTTGAATCGTTGGGTAATCTTGATAAGTGATAATAAACCACTTGGTGTCGTTACGAAGTGTTGGGTAAATACGAACCTTGTTCTCAAGCTCATACTCTTCAATGAAAGATTGTACATCTTCCAATGATGTCATCGCACTCAACTGCAGGGTATAAGCGCGCGGCGAGATAGCTTGTAGCTCTTCGCGTGCAAATGAGAATGTAATTTTTTTTGTCGGAGGTGCTGATTGTGTTAGATCTGAACCTTCATTCGTTGCCGGCAATGACTCACGTTCCACAACATCAGGCTGCGGGATAACGACTGCATCTGTCTTTTCTTCAACTACAGCTTCAATTGCACTGGTATCAACACTCTCAGGTTTATCATCAAGTAAAGCATCGACCACATCAGAGGTGATCACCACACGTTGCTGATCTTGTTCTACCTGACCAACACTGGCTGTCTCTTCAACCACGACCGGCGGCAGAGAAGAGCTGTCATCGTCAGCACCTTGATAACTCATATCAACTTCGGCTTCAGAATCGACAGTTCCGTCGATTGTGGCTTGCTCAGTTACATTTTCCACTTCCAACGTTGGAATAACTGTCTGCTCAATAGGGGCGATAATAGATTGCGCTTTATCGTCAGGCGTTGGTTGATTAAACATCCACCAGTAACCGCCGCCGATAACAAGCAACAACAACGCCACCACAATCGCAATATTGATAGGTGAACCAATGATTGAGCGAATAATAATCCTTTTTTCCACTTTCAATTCTCCTAAGGCCATTAGCTCACCGGGCAAAGGTTGCGCTTTTTTAAATGCATTTCGCACCCGAGATTCTGACTCATCATCAACATATCGAATCACCAGTGACTCAAAGAAATGTTCAGCTTCTGGTTGCGAAAGATCATCGATCTCAAGGGCGATAGGTTTGTGCGGCTGACCGTAACTAAGTCGTGTTAATAGCGTGTCTAGGTGACCAGTTTGCGAGAACAGAACGATATTAATCGTCCATTGAGGGTTTGATTGAGATTCAAGTACCAACATCCATAATTCTGATACCAGTAGCTCAGACAGTCGGTGGGCGTCATCAATGACAATAAGCACATTACACGTATCTCCATCCAGCAACCTAGCAAGGCTATCAGATAAAGAATCATGTTGATTAAAGAGTGGGTCAGAAACAATCTGACTAAGAATAAGTGCGCGGCGCTGTTGATCGTCTTGGCTTGGGTGACAAAGCAGTAAACACTGATTTTTTTCTGTCGACCATGCTTCAAGATAACGCTGAGCTAACCAAGATCGGCCAGAACCCGTTTTACCAGCAACATTTACAAAGTTTGAACCAAAGTTAGTTAAAAGCTGTAAACGCTCTAGCAACTCAACTTGAGACTCTAACTCCAATACTCTTAAATCATGAGCCAAACTCATTGGGGATCCCTACTGATAAGTTCGATCTGTAAAGCGCTTCAGTTGCCTAGAGTTTAGCTAGGCAACCTCATAACCGAATTTAAAGAGTACGGCAGAAATCAATCGCTTGTTTAATGATGTCTTGAGGTACATCAGCAACCACTTCAGCAGTACCAATACTTGTTGGTAATACCAGACGCAACTGACCAGATAGCACTTTTTTATCGCGCATCATGTGCTTCATAAAGTCTTCAAAAGACATGCTTTCTGGCGTATGGATTGGTAGTTTCGCATTCTTGAGTATAGAAATAATTCGCTCAAGTTGCTGCTGAGAAATCAGTCCCTGTAATTGGGCGGTTTTTGCTGCCATTACAGTGCCTGACGACACAGCTTCACCATGTAGCCAATTACCATAGCCTAGTTCTGCTTCAATCGCATGACCAAATGTATGACCTAGGTTCAATAACGCTCTGATTCCTGACTCTTTTTCATCGATAGCAACCACTTCAGCCTTAATTGCACAACAACGAGCAATCGCGGTAATCAGTGCGTCTTCATCAAGTTGATACAGTTTCTCTAGATTCTGTTCCAACCAGCCAAAAAAGGCTTCATCGTAAATGATGCCGTATTTGATCACCTCAGCCATACCCGCTGCAAACTCACGCTCTGGAAGCGTTGATAGGCAGTTAGTATCGATGATGACAGATTTTGGTTGGTAAAAAGCGCCGATCATATTCTTGCCAAGGGGATGGTTCACTGCCGTTTTACCACCTACAGAGGAGTCCACTTGAGAAAGAAGGGTCGTCGGGATTTGAATGAAATCAATACCGCGTTGATAACAAGAAGCAGCAAAACCAACCAAATCACCGATAACACCACCACCTAAAGCAATCACCACCACATCGCGGCTGTAATTTCCTTCAAGCATGTAGCTCATCACTGAATTGAACGTTTCAAGGTTTTTGTACTGTTCACCGTCTGGCAGCTCGAGAAGAGATGTTTGACAGCCGACTTGATCCAATAGCGATAAAATTTTATCAGCATAAAGAGGCGCTACTGTCACATTACTGATAACAACAACTTTCTGCTTACCTGATAAAAAAGAAAGGTACGCCGGGTCTTCAAATAACCCGGCGCCAATAGAGATAGGGTAGCTACGCTCAGCTAGATTGACCGTAATCCGTTCCATGGGTTTGCTCTCCGAAAAATGAACTTAACGTTCTTCTAGCATTTTTACGATCTGGTTGGCTACCACTTTTGCACTTTGGTCGTCAGTACGAACTGTGTAGTCCGCCACTTCTTCGTATAGTGCGTTGCGAGATACAGCTAGATCTTCTAGCACATCACGCGGGTTGTCTGTTTGAAGTAGAGGGCGTTTCTTGTCGCGGTTAGTGCGAGCAAGTTGCTTTTCAATTGTTGTCTCTAGGTATACAACAATGCCTCGTGCAGATAGACGGTTACGGTTTTCTTTGCTCAGCACTGAACCACCACCTGTCGCAAGAACAATACCTTGTTCTTCTGTCAGATCGTTGATTACAGATTCTTCGCGCTTACGGAAACCATCTTCGCCCTCAACATCAAAAACCCATGCGATGTCTGCGCCAGTGCGCTCTTCGATCACAGTGTCAGAGTCTAGAAACTCCATATGAAGTTGGGAAGCTAGGTGTCTACCAATTGTACTTTTGCCGGCGCCCATTGGGCCAACAAGAAAAATATTGCGTTTCTCAGCCATGTTTTTAGCAGTAATTTACAACGTTAATTCAATGACATCGCCACAAGGTAGGTCAGTACAAGTACTGAAATTAAAAGGCCCGTGGCACCGATTCCTCACAGATAATTCGTGATAAGACCCGAAATTATCAAGGTTAGGTGCCACTAATGCAACTTTATTTTTAATCTAATTGCTCATTACTGAATCACAACTTTAGGTGTAACAAAAATAAGTAGTTCACTTTTGCCTACATTTTCATAGCTACGACGGAACAATGCGCCAAGAACAGGAAGGTCTCCTAACAGTGGAACTTTATCAACTTGGCTGCTCACACTGTGTTGAAAAATACCACCCAACACGACCGTTTCACCATTATTAACAAGCACTTGCGTACCAATTCTTTGCGTATCAATAGCGACCGCTTCACCGGTGCCGGTTTTCACCACTTGCCCTGGCCTATCTTGAGTCACGCTCAAATCCAATACCAAACGATTATCGGGGGTGATCTGCGGAGTCACCTTGAGACTCAATACCGCTTTCTTAAATGCGACTGAAGTAGCACCACTTGAAGAAGACTCTAAATAAGGGATTTCAGTACCTTGCTCAATATAAGCGGGTTTTTTATTGGTGGTAATTAAGCGTGGGCTAGAAATAATCTCTGCTTTCGACTCTTGTTGCAGTGCTGACAATTCAAGATCAAGCAAGGTATCAGAACCCAGCTTGGCTACCTGAAACGCAATACTCGACGCGCTCGGGGAAGTTGCTCCTAAATTAACGTTGAGGAAATCGTCAATCGCACTATTCCCACCATTGTCGTCATACGGCGTAATTTGCGATGGATGGTTGCCCTCTATCGAGCCGCCAACTTTGAAGCTTCCGTTAGTCGAGGAAACGCCCCAACGCACTCCTAGTTCATCAAGATTACCCTCAGTAACAGTGACAATACGTGCTTCTATCTGAACTTGCTTCACGGGAATGTCTAGCGATTCAATAATGCCTCGTATCACCGCAATGTTTTCTTCCAATTCACGGATCAACAGGGAGTTAGTTCGCTCATCAATGGTAATCGAGCCTCGCTCGGACAACATGCTTACCGCCCCTTCCCCACCAATCATGTCGGCAATGTCGGTGGCTTTGGCAAAGTTAATCTTGATGATTTCCGACTTGAGTTCACCTAGCTCTTCTTCCAAACGAGATTTCTCTAGCGCTTGTTGCTCTCTAAGGTCGAGCTCAGCTTTAGGTGCCACCAAGATAACGTTGCCATCAACACGCTTATCCAACCCCTTAACTTGCAAGATAATGTCGAGAACTTGCTGCCAAGGCACACCATCTAAACGTAAAGTCAGATTACCCGTGACTGAATCAGAAACAACGAGATTGAAATCGTTGTAATCAGCAATAAGCTGCAAAACATTACGTACAGGGATATCTTGGAAGTTAATCGATATCACCTTGCCTTCTTTTTCTAAAACATTTTTCTCTATTGTCACTTCATCAATAGTAGGCCTACTGATCATTACCTCAATAAAGCGACCTTTTAAGTTGTATTCATATTGATAGTCACCAGCGATCGTTGCCAACAATCGCGTACTGGGCGTTTCCTTATACACCTCAATACCTTCAACTGAGGTCGCGAAGTCCTTCACATCCAGGAGGTAAAGCTTATCGTCATTCACCTGAGTATTGAGTAACTCGATACTTAAACCTTCCTGAGCACGTTGAACATCCACCACAGCAGTGCTGGTTGCCAATTCGATAATGATGACGGCGTCTTTCTCCTTGTTGACCCTAAAATCAATATTTTCCAATTGATTTGGCAAGCTCTCGGCATAGCTGAACACGCTAACCACCAACATCACAGACACAGCAAAACCTTGTAGAGCCTTGCTCACTAATCCACTTATTCCTTTAATCATATTTACATCTCATATCCACATCATGTGACATTGGTTTACTTCAGAGCGAGCCTAACGTTGCGCTTATGCCAACAACCTAAACCATCTGGAAGAGTTTCATTAATCTGTACATACTGGCTCGTCACCTTAGTAACTCGACCATTGTTTAAGCCAATAAACTGACCTTTTTTCACATTGACCACGTTCCCTTTTGGGGTTTGTACTAACCCTGAAACGCTTGTTCCACGGCCCATTACGCCTCTTAAACGCAGCTTACTCAGCGGGTATTTTTCTAACTTGCCAATACGAGAACGAGCGTTCGGCTGCCAACAGTCTTTCTTCACCAAGGGTTGATTTTGAACCATGGCTTCTTTAGGAAGTTCAAAGGGAGGGCGAAAGGCGTGGCGTTGATAAGTTGCGGCTAAGAACTCCGTTTCTGGGACAAGTTTTTCTACCTCTTTTCTCGCCTTAGCTTCAACTTGCCTCACAAAATCTTCTAACGAATCCTGACTGGCTTTACAGCCTGAAAGCACAAGCAGTAACAATAGGGACAAAAGGACGCTACTGAATTTCATCATTCACCTCCGATTTAAACTGATAGGTGTAAGCTCGAACCCTGAAATGTAGCGTGCTGCTTTCTTGACTGACTCGCTGCCAATTCACATCATCGAAGCTAATAATGCGTGGCAGTTTTGCGATGGCCGCGGAGAAATCGCCAATCTCATGGTAATCACCGGTTAGCTCAATATTGAGGGGTAACCGATAGAGGAATTCCTTGTTCTGCTTTTGCCCCCAATCAATGCGCGTAAAGGTCAGCGCATTATCCAAACCAAGTTCATTCACTGAGGCCAACATACTGGCGAGCTCCTTTTGAACGGGTAGTTGTTCTAACAGATAGTCGTAGCGACTGGTTAGCTCATCCAACTGACTCTGAAGCTTAGGCAAAGCCGCAACCTTGTTCGCTTTTATCCTTAACGTTGCTTTCAAAGTCTGCTCTTGCTGCTTCATCTGCTGCAGTTCATCGTCTAAAGGCAGCAAATACAGCCAAGTCCCGACACCTTGGATTAATATCATCAGCAACAGAATAACGAGCAGTTGGGGCAACAACGGCCATTCGGTGATCTCATCAGCATCGAGATCTTGCAAGCTCACACTATTTTGCCAGCTAATCCTACTTTGAAGGTTAGCCATGATTTGCCCCCTTCTCTTTTCTGCTCGCGGTTGCGCTCTCTGCGGTTGTGTTTTCTAAAGAAACAGGGCTAAACACAAAAGAGACCTTGAAGGTCTGAAACTCTTTATTGAAGCGTTTTCGGTTATGGATAATAGAGTGCATCTCGACCCCTTTAAGAGAATCAGAACGCTCTAGATTGTCCAACATTGTGGCGAGGCGAGCCGTACTGTCGCTGATACCGGCCATCTCAATCTCCTGACCATTCATCTTTATCTTGTCGACATACACCCCTTCAGGAATCAGCTCCGGCATTAGATTCATAAAGTCGGTGGTCTTATTACGGCCAAGCTGTAACGACTCCACGACATCAAGTCGAGTCAGAATGGCTTTGTGTTCTTGTTCTGCAACTTTTAACGATTGAATTTGTCGGTCGAGCTCGGCAATGTATTGATTAAGATAATTGAGGCGAGCTTGCTGTTTGGCTTGTTGATCTTGAAAATAGTGACCAACCGCCCATTGCCCTGTAAGTGCAATGATGACGCCAAGAATGACTAGGTGAATAAAACGCTTCTTGTGCTGAGCGCGAATCTCATCACGCCACGGCAGCAGGTTAATTTGATGCAACATGCTTCTCTCCTTGCCACTTGAGTCCACTCATCGCCATACCCGCGGCAATGCCGAAATGTTGCCAGTTCATCGGCAGTTGGTGCCGCTTCGCCACCTTGTTCTCAAATAACGATAAAGGATTGAGCGATTCACAACTCATCTGAAAATGGCGCTCTAGATCTTCAACTACCATCGGAATGCTGGCTCCTTCGCCCATCAGCCAGATCCCGGATATCGGCTCAAGTGCATTCACTGAGGAATAGAGTTGCAACTGTCGCTTAAGCTTTTCAACCAAATTAACAATAAACCGATGTGTCTCCTCTGCGTTGCCGAACACACCTTCTGTATAACTCGGGCTGTCAGTACCGCGAAGATCTTGAGTACCAAAGGCGATGTCTTTATAGAAAGGTGCTGAATCCTGCGGGATAATGCCTAACGACGTTTGGTCAACTCCCACGTCCACCAGCAACCAGTTACTTTTTTCAGGATAAAGGCGTGAAGCCAACTGCCAAATATTGAGCAGACCATGTGCTTGGGTGTCGATGACAACAGGTTTAAATCCGGCTTTATTTAAAGCATCCGCTCGACTGTCTACAACTTCCTTACGAGTCGCATATATCTGATAGCTAGTTGTCGATCCTTTACCAAATCGTTTGTCTTCCAGCTTTACAAAATCTAAACTCAGCTCCTCGATAGGAAAGGGAGATTGATGAGCAAAGGTTTGATAGATAGAAAACTCCTTTTCTCTGTCTTCTAAATCACTCTCTATTTGCAGTACTTTGCTGATCACCGTGTTATCGGGTACCGAAATGGCGACGTTGCGACAGCCAAAAGGCAGTCCTTTCCTAAGTTCTTTAAGTTTCTTAACAGTTTTCTGATACTCCAAAGTATGGTTAGCTGTAAAAATGTCGTCCGAAATCGGCAGCTCTTTGTATCCCACTAGGGCATACAACTCCCCCACGGGTTTTAGTACCACGGCTTTGATGCTGTGATGATTTATATCTATACCTGTAATTAATGATGAACCCATGTGACCTAGCTCCTGAAGTGCCAAGCATTTCGTTGATTATCTAGGGGTTGTGATTATTAGTTAAATAAGCGTTAATAAACGAAAGCTAAGTTTTTAACCTAGAGTACAAGGGTTTGCTGCTTATCAGCCTTAACTAATCAGGGATTATCCGGTGAAGTTCATAAAGCGATTATTCATATTTACATTGATTTGCATGATTCTTGGAGTCAGTACAATTTTCGGATTTTACTATTACGTAAAACCAGAGTTGCCTGATGTTGCCACTTTGCGTGACGTAGAACTCCAAACGCCAATGCAAGTCTTCAGTCAAGACGGTAAATTGATCTCTCAATTTGGTGAAAAGCGTCGTAATCCAGTGACTTATGACGAGATTCCTCGCCACCTAGTTGAAGCTTTGATTGCTACCGAAGATAGCCGCTTTTACGAGCACCCTGGTATTGATCCAATTGGTATCACTCGAGCAGCACTCGTGGTTGCTATGTCCGGTTCAGCCAAACAAGGGGCAAGTACCATTACTCAGCAGCTTGCGCGTAACTTCTTCTTATCTAATGAGAAAAAGATCATGCGTAAAATCAAAGAGATCTTCATTGCGATCCACATAGAGCAACTTCTGAGTAAAGAAGAAATCATGGAGCTTTACGTAAACAAGATCTTCCTTGGTCACCGTTCATATGGTTTCGGCGCAGCAGCGCGTGTTTATTTTGGTAAGGATCTTCCTGAGCTCACCTTAAGTGAATTGGCTACGCTTGCGGGCATGCCAAAAGCACCTTCAACTATGAACCCTATTTATTCTGTTGAGCGTGCGACCAACCGTCGTAACGTGGTATTACGTCGTATGCTAGACGAAAAATACATCACTCAATCGGAGTACGATGACGCTCGCAGTGAAGAACTTATCTCGAAATATCACGGTGCCGAGATTGAACTGAGCGCACCATATGTAGCAGAAGTTGCACGAGCTTGGATGGTTGAACGCTATGGTGAAGCCGCTTACACATCAGGCATGAAGGTCTACACCACCGTTGATTCAAAACTACAAAAAGCAGCGAACCAAGCAGCGATTAAGAACCTACTTGGCTACGATGAACGTCACGGTTACCGTGGTGCTGAAAAAGTATTATGGCAAACGGCGCAATCGGCTTGGGATCAAAAACAAATCGTTAAGCACCTTAAGTCTCAACCAACCTATGGTGACTTAGTACCAGCAGTTGTAACCGCTGTTGATTCGAAAAGCGCTCAAGTTTGGGTTAAGAACCAAGGCGAAGGCACTATCGAGTGGCAAGGCATGAACTGGGCGCGTAAATTCCTAACGGACAACCGCCAAGGTCCAGCGCCTTCTCAAGCGAAAGAGATTTTGGCTGTTGGTGAGCAAGTTTGGGTTCGCCATGAAGCAGTAACCGGCGATGAAGTATCTGAAGAGCCTACCGAAGAAACAACAACTGAACCTGAAACACCGGTTGTATGGCGACTAAGCCAAGTACCCAATGCGAACACCGCTTTTGTTGCAATGAACCCGAACAACGGCGCGGTATTGTCGATGGTGGGTGGCTTTAACTTTGTTCACAACAAATTCAACCGTGCAACGCAATCTATTCGTCAGGTGGGTTCTGGTATCAAACCATTTATCTACTCAGCAGCGATTGAGAAAGGCTTAACGCTAGCCTCACTGATCAACGATGCGCCTATCAATCAATGGGATAAGAGCCAAGGCACGGCATGGCGACCAAAGAACTCACCACCGACCTATGTGGGTCCAACTCGTTTACGTATTGGCTTAGCTCAATCTAAAAACGTAATGGCAGTACGTGTACTGCGCGAAGTGGGCTTGGATGATACTCGTAACTACCTAACTCGATTTGGTTTTGATATTGACGAAGTACCGCGCTCTGAAACCATTGCTCTGGGTGCGGGTAGCTTAACGCCAATGAAGGTAGCTCAAGGTTACTCAGTATTCGCTAATGGCGGCTACTACGTTGAACCTTTCTACATCAGCCGCATTGAAACACCATTTGGTGAGACTGAATTCCAAGCGACACCGAAAGTAGTGTGTAAAGACGATTGCCAACAGCCAATGACCTCAGATTCAATGGCTGATGAGTTTGCCGAGCAAGATGTGGATGCCCAAGTACAGTACGCACCCCAAGTGATCACTGAGCAGAACGCGTTCCTTGTTCGTGAAATGATGTACAGCAATATCTGGGGCGGCGGTGACTGGAGTGCTGGCACAGGCTGGAATGGTACAGGTTGGCGTGCTCAACCGCTGAAGCGTCGCGATATTGGCGGAAAAACCGGTACCACCAACGATTCGAAAGATACTTGGTACAGCGGTTACGGCCCTGGCATGGTTGCAACGGTATGGGTTGGCTTTGACAACCACAACCGTAACCTAGGTCGAACCAAAGCGAACTCTAACCTTGGTAAAAATCAAATTACAGGTGCAGAAGCGGGCGCTAAAACAGCAGAGCCGGCATGGGTTGATTTCATGGGCACAGCGTTAGCGGGTGTTCCGGCACAACGTAAAGAGCTTCCAGAAAATATCGTTCGCGTTCGTATCGACCGTGAAACTGGCTTACTGACCAACAAGTTCGACAGCTCATCAATGTTCGAGTATTTCGAGAAAGGCACTGAGCCAACCGAGTACATTACTGAACGTTTCAATGATGACATCTACTCAACGTCATCAGGTGAAGCAGTAGAAGAGCTGTTCTAGTTAGGGTTTGTTGAACCAAGTAACATGAACCAACAAAAAGGGTTGATATGTATTCATATCAACCCTTTTTTTGTATCTATAATCAGAGCTATCTACGATTTAAATTACTAAACAGCTTTATCTAATTGAGTTCGGATAGCCTCAGCCAATTGCTCAAAGCGCCCCTTTAACGGAGAGCCCGGTCGGTAGGCAACAACAATGCGACGTGAAGGTGTTGGGTTCACCGCTGGAACGTAACACACACCATCTTTCTGTTTTTCCTTCGGTACCGATAGCTGAGGAAGCAAGGTAATACCTGCCCCTGCTGCTACCATGTTACGCAGCGTTTCTAAGCTGGTCGCTTTAAAGCGCTCATCGTCTTTTGCACCCGCAGCAAAACAGAAGCCTAAGGCTTGGTCTCGTAAGCAGTGACCATCACCCAGTGCAAGTACGGTTTGTCCATTTAACTGCAACATATCGACAGTGTCTTGCTTAGCCCACTCATGATCACACGGCACTGCGACGCTCAACGGTTCGTTATACACATCAATCTCTTTGAACGCCGCCGTTTCATCAACTGCAGCCAATACCAAGCAATCAAGCTTGCCATCTTCAAGTTGACTCACTAGCTGATGGGTCTGCGCTTCATGCAGGTAAAGCTCAAGATCGGGAAAGCACTCTTTAAGATGAGGAATGATCTTAGGTAAAATATAAGGGCCAACGGTCGGAATAAAACCAATGTGCATCGGCCCCGTCATCGCTTCACCGTGTCCACTTGCCATATCCTTAAAAGTCTTTACTTCATTGAGAATACGCTTGGCTTGTTCAACAAGTTGTAACCCTGATTCTGTAAATATGACCTTCCTTGGACTACGCTCGGTTAACTGAAGTCCAATTTCATCTTCTAGTTTGCGTATTTGACCGCTTAGTGTCGGCTGACTGACAAAGCACGCTTCTGCCGCTTTTCGGAAGTGTTTATGCTCTGCGAGCGCCACCAAGTATTCAAAGTCACGAATGTTCATGATCAGTCTCTTACCTCTGGTTTAATAAGAACAAGGGGTTTCATAGAAACATTTAAAAGAAAAATGCTCTTGATAGAATTTACCTATCAAAACCATAACATCAAACGATTAGAGCTATCAAAGGATTTGTCTAATAATGGGCTCAACGAAACGAAACAGAGCAAAGAAAAACGTTAAGCTCTGATAGAACAAAATTTAAAATACTATTTAAGGAAATCAATATGTTTGCATCTAAAGAAGGTCAATCAATCCCTCAAGTAACATTCCCAACTCGCCAAGGTGATGCATGGGTTAACGTAACGACGGAAGAGCTATTCAAAGACAAGACAGTTATCGTATTCAGCTTACCAGGTGCGTTTACACCAACATGTTCTTCAAGCCACCTACCTCGTTACAACGAGCTACATTCTGTATTCAAAGAAAACGGTGTTGATGACATTCTATGTGTTTCAGTAAACGACACATTCGTAATGAACGCTTGGAAAGCAGACCAAGAAGCTGAAAAAATCACATTCATCCCAGATGGTAACGGTGATTTCACAGACGGTATGGGTATGCTAGTTGAGAAAAACGACATCGGCTTCGGCAAACGTTCATGGCGCTACAGCATGCTGGTTAAAAACGGCGTGGTAGAAAAAATGTTCATCGAAGAAGACGTACCAGGCGACCCGTTCAAGGTTTCTGATGCAGATACTATGCTTAACTACATTGCTCCTGAGCACAAAGAGCAAGAGTCAATCACAGTATTCACTAAGCCAGGCTGTCCTTTCTGTATGAAAGCGAAGCAGAACCTAATCGACAAAGGTTTGAACTACGAAGAAGTAGTACTAGGTAAAGACGCGACAACAGTAAGCCTACGTGCAATCTCTGGTCGTACAACGGTTCCTCAAGTATTCATCGGTGGCAAACACATCGGTGGTAGCGAAGAACTTGAAGCTTTCCTAGGTTAATGACTTACCATCGATATAAGCTTAATCGTTAAGTTAACTAAGCAATATCAGCTAACCCACCCTCTTGTGGGTTAGCTATTCCAAATACTCTTATCTGAGCTTTGGAAAGAGAATATAGCTTGTGACTCGCCCGTCTTTAACTAACCTATAGTTAGTAACAAGAAGCAGATAGCAATAAAGGCAGAGCGACAAGCTAAACCTAATAAAACAGAATCACAAAACTGACCCCCAATCCTGACTCTTAAAAAATCACCAGAGTTGGAGGGGTTCGTTCAAACTAAATTTAGCTATTGCGAGAAAATTATTATGAAACAAGTCGATGTAGATGTAGCAGTTATCGGGGGCGGTACGGCAGGTTTAGGTTCTTACCGCGCTGCAAAAGCACACACTGACAGTGTTGTGATGATTGAAGGCGGCCCTTACGGTACAACCTGTGCTCGTGTTGGTTGTATGCCATCTAAACTGCTTATTGCAGCGGCTGAAAGTGTACACCAAATTGAGAAAGCTCCGGCTTTTGGCGTTCACCCACAAGGTGATATCGTGATTAACGGCCGTGAAGTAATGGACCGAGTGAAGTTTGAACGTGACCGTTTTGTTGGTTTTGTTTTAGAAGGTGTTGATGAAATTCCAGAGCAAGACAAGATCTCTGGCTACGCAAAGTTCTTAGATGACAACACGCTACAAATCGATGACCACACGGTTGTGACGGCTAAGCGTATTGTTATCGCAACAGGTTCTCGCCCTGCCTACCCTGCAGTTTGGAATGAACTTGGCGACCGTCTAATCATTAATGATGACGTATTCAGCTGGGATGATTTACCAGAATCAGTGGCGGTATTTGGCCCGGGCGTTATTGGCCTAGAGCTTGGTCAGTCACTGCACCGCTTGGGTGTAAAAACAAAACTGTTCGGTTTAGGTGGTCAAGTAGGCCCGGTAACCGACCCAGAGATCATGGCTTACGCAGACAAAGCCTTCAATGAAGAATTCTACCTTGATGCAGACGTAAAAATCGAAAGCATGCAACGTATTACTACTGACTCGGGTGAAGATCGCGTCGAGATCCAGTTCATCAATAAAGAAGGTGAACTAGAAACTAACGTCGTTGAATACGTACTGGCAGCAACAGGTCGTCGTCCAAACACTGATAAGCTTGGCCTAGAGAATACCTCTCTAGAACTTGATGAACGTGGTGTTCCTATCGCAGACCACTACACACTACAAACATCGCTACCATCAGTATTTATTGCCGGTGACGCAAGTAACCAACTGCCTCTACTACATGAAGCAGCAGACCAAGCACGTATTGCGGGTGATAACGCAGGTCGCTTCCCAGAGATTCGTGCAGGCCTACGCCGTTCTAAAATCTCAGCGGTATTCTCTGACCCACAAATCGCGATGGTTGGTGAAACTTACAAAGAGATCACCACACGCTTAGGCACATGTGGTTGTTTCGCAACAGGTGAAGTGTCTTTCGAGAACCAAGGTCGTTCACGAGTGATGCTGCGCAACAAAGGTATTCTGCACGTATACGGCGAGCAAGGTACAGGCCGCTTCCTTGGTGCTGAAATGATGGGACCAAACGCAGAACACTTGGCTCACCTATTAGCTTGGGCACACCAGAACAAGATGACGGTTTCTGAAATGCTAGACATGCCGTTCTACCACCCAGTGATTGAAGAAGGTGTGCGAACAGCGCTACGTGACCTCAATGCGAAACTGCACCTAGGTCCAGAGATGGTGAAACACTGTCTGGATTGTGGTCCGGGCTGTTAATCTCAGACTATCGTTAGTCAGTTAACAAACGCTAGATACTAAAAAGGAAAGCCATTGGCTTTCCTTTTTCTTTTGGCTGAACGCATCAGCTAATCAAAGTTAAACTCGTCATTTCAGAACCGAGGGACAAGGTATCTGGAATCTCTTGAAGCCATTGCGTCACTAAAAGCTTTAAGCAATTACTTCTCAGCAGCAATCACAGAGATCTCAACAAGTAGCGCTTCACGAGCCATATCACCCGTTACACATGCGCGAGCCGGAGCGTGACCTTCAGGAACCCATGCATCCCATACTGCGTTCATTTCTTGGAAGTCTTTCATGTCTTTCAAGTAAATCGTTGCTGACAGCATGTGCTCTTTATCGCTGCCCGCTTGCTCAAGTAGGGCTTCCACTTTATCTAGCATCGTTTGTGTTTGTTCTGTGATGTCTTTAGTTGCATCAGCACACACCTGGCCACATAGGTAGATAGTGCCGTTGTGTTTAACAATACGGCTCATGCGTTGTTTGGTTTCTTGGCGCTCAATCATCGACTTTCTCTCTCTGTGTCACCGAGATCCAATATCTTGTGACGTGTTATTATCAAGGCAACAAGCATAACGCGAATCAAACCTAAGATGACATGCATTCATTGCAATAAAAGTGAAAAAATCCGTAACAAACTCGGCCGCTGCCAGCGTTGTATGAACCAACTGATGGTGTTGTCGATTTTAAGTTGGGGAGTGTGGTGGTTCTTTTTCAAAGAAGACCCAAAAACCATCAATGCCATCGCCTTGATGATGGCCGCTTTCGCGTTCAGTGGGTTGCTGTCGTTGCATTGGATAATGAAATTTGTCGTGCTGCCTTTAAGGAACAAAAAGCGTTAACAGAGAGACGTTGCTAGATAAGCGATAAAGGCCAGACGCCCAATTAAATGCCCCTACTTAGCAAGCTCCCATCATTTCCCAAACAGCAGATAGAAAAAAGCCCCAGAACCAATCGATTCTAGGGCTTTCTTAGAAAATTCTAAGAAAAAGCAGTGGTACTTTAATAGACCGGACTTTTCTTAGTTTGTTCCCAAAAAAGATCAGATTTTTGATCTTTTTTTTAGGCGCCATAAAATCAATGCCTTATGCAACATTTACCTTTGCGATGATCTGTTCAACCAAGTTCACTTCCAACGCCACTTCATCACATGCATGTTGGCGAGGACACTGATCACAATCTTTCAGTACCTTCTCAGGCAACAGAGATTTTGATGTCGGTAAAAAGTCATGCTTCATAAAGAACTCTGGGGTACGAGTCAGCACAAACACCTTCTTGATCGCCATTTGTCGCGCTTTATCAACCAAGTGCTGCACAATCGCGGTGCCCTGCCCTTGACCTTGCCAGCCAGCTTCAACACCTAACGAACGGATTTCCGCTAAACCAGAGTCATACACATAGAGTGATGCACAACCCGTCACCTCGCCATGATGCTCTGCGACGGCAAACGAGCCAATATCACGCACCAGTTCATTACGAGAACGAGGCAGGTTTTCACCCATATTCGCCCAGTAGGCCACCATGCCTTCCAACGCTTCAATATCGGTCAGACGAGCAGAACGAACCTTAACGATAGAAGTATCACGCTGTGATAAACGCTTCTCTGCTTGGTCAACCGCGTAAGCCACTTGTTGTGGAGATACACCGCCTAGCGCGCTACGTTTTTCAAGACACGACTCAATGGTCAGGATGTCATACACATCCTCTTCAATCACCTCAGAGAACTCTTTCATCTCCGCGATGGTTAATTCTTCTAATGCGCAGCCTTTAGCAATCGCAGCAACTACCGTCACACCAACAATATGGTGAGCTTCACGGAAAGGAATGCCTTTCGCTACTAAGTAATCAGCCAGTTCAGTGGAGTTCGCATAACCTTGCTTCGCCGCTTCAAGTGTACGTTCGCCGTTCACTTTAATGCCGTCAAAACACAGCGCTGCCATTTCCATACAATCATTCCAAGTATCTAAAGCGTCGAATAGACCTTCTTTATCTTCTTGCATATCTTTGTTGTACGCCAAAGGCAGAGCTTTTACTGTCATCATCATTGCTGCTAATGAACCGTATACACGGCCAGTTTTGCCACGGATAAGTTCTAGTGCATCCGGGTTTTTCTTTTGTGGCATCAGAGATGAACCTGACGTCACTGTATCGGCTAACTCGATGAAGTTTGATTCACCTGAGTTGTAGAAAATCATATCTTCTGCAAGACGTGAAAGGTGAAGCATAGAAATAGATGCAATCGACATCAGCTCCATCACATGATCACGGTCAGATACTGAATCTAGAGAGTTACGCGTTGCACGATGGAAACCTAAGTTGTGAGCTAACTCTTCACGGTCCATCGGGTAAGCAGTTCCAGCAAGGGCACCAGAACCCAGCGGACATGTATCTAGACGCTTAATCGCATCATTCAAACGAGAATAATCACGCTCAAGCATTTCAACGTAAGCCAAGCACCAGTGAGCAAAAGTTACCGGCTGAGCACGTTGTAAGTGAGTGTAGCCAGGAAGCACGGTTTCTTGATGCTGAGAAGCGACGTTCACCATTTGGCTTTGTAGGCGATCCAATGCAAGTAGCAGTTGGTTACCTTGCTGACGACACCATAGTTTAAGGTCTGTCGCCACTTGGTCATTACGAGAACGGCCAGTGTGAAGTTTTTTGCCCAAGTCACCGACTTTGCCGATAAGTTGTTGCTCGACCCAGCTGTGAATATCTTCTGCATCAGAACGTAGAATCTGTTCAGGATCTTCCATCACCTCAAGTTTTAGCTCATTCAACGCTAACTCAAGCTTCTGTTGCTCTTCTTCGGTTAATACGTTGACCGACAGTAGAGCTTTAGACCAGGCAATTGAGCCCACAATGTCTTGCTCAGCCAATCGGTAATCAAAACGAAGAGAATCGTTAAAATCTTTAAACCGGGTGTCTGCTGCTTGGGTAAATCTACCGCCCCATAATGCCATTGTGTATCTCCTAATTGCACAGTGCTCACTGTTTTTGCAAATGATAATTCTGATTAAAATTCAGTATTTTTCTGATGGTTTAAACTTACGGCAATTCAAAATGAAAATAAAGTATTAATTCATTATTTTCACATATTTATTCATCAATGATTTAATCCATTATATATTTTCAGCGTGATTCGCGAATTATATGCCATTCAATGATAAAAACCGAAGCTGATTTATTAGACTAATAGATAGAAAAAAGCCCATTCACTAATCAATAGTGGATGGGCTTTGCATAATAATGTCTATTTGCTAGCCTTCCGTTATTCGTAAAAGGCTAGCTCACTAACTCATTGTTCGGATTACTTTTGGCTATTCAGAGCACGGATACGGCTTGATAGCGAGTAAAGACGGATGAAGCCTTCAGCGTGGCTTTGGTCGTAAACTTCATCTTCACCAAAGGTTGCAAACTCTTCTGAGTACAGGCTGTTGTCAGAACGCTTCTGAGTCACCGTTGCATGGCCTTTGTAAAGTTTGATAACCACTTCGCCGTTAACGTCTTGTGCTAGTTCTTCTGTTGCCGCAAGAATTGACTTACATAGCGGAGTGAACCAACGACCATCGTATACAAGGTGAGAAGCTTTAACACCTAGCTCTTCACGGAATTCAAATGCTGCTTTATCAAGAACCAGTTGCTCTACTGCACGCAGTGCTTCCATCATGATTGTGCCACCTGGAGTTTCGTAACAACCACGAGACTTCATACCAACAAGACGGTTCTCTACGATATCGATACGACCAACACCGTGTTTAGCACCTTTCTCGTTTAGGTAAACCAGCGCGTTGTATGGCGTCATTGTTTCGCCATCAACCGCTACCACTTCACCTTTTTCAACTTTAAGTGTCACAGTTTCAGATTCGTTTGGCGCTTGCTCTGGGTCTACAGTCCAAGCCCAGCAATCTTCATCCGGTGCGTTCCATGTATTTTCTAGCACGCCGCCTTCTGTAGAGATGTGCCATGCGTTTGCATCACGCGAGTAGATCTTAGTAAGAGAAGCCGTACAAGGGATGTTACGTTCAGCTAGGTAATCTAGACACTCTTCACGGCTCACTAGATCCCATTCACGCCAAGGTGCAATTACGTGTAGATCCGGTGCTAGTGCAGCAAATGCACCTTCAAAACGAACTTGGTCGTTACCCTTACCTGTACAGCCGTGACACAGTGCGTCTGCACCGACTTTACGTGCAACCTCAACCTGAGCTTTCGCGATAATTGGACGAGCCATCGAAGTACCTAGTAGGTATTTACCTTCGTAGTAAGCGCCAGTTTTTAGCGTTGGGTAGATGTAATCTGCCACCATCTCTTCTTTAAGGTCAGCGATGTAACACTCAGAAGCACCAGACGCTTTTGCTTTCTCTTCAATACCAATCAGCTCTTCATCGCCTTGGCCTACATCTGCAACAAATGCGATAACTTCGCAATCATAGTTCTCTTTCAACCATGGAATAATTACTGATGTGTCTAGACCGCCAGAGTAGGCTACTACAACTTTCTTTACGTTAACTTTGCTCATTTTCTTTCTCCTAGTTTCCATACTGCACATGGCGGTCAGCGTTGGAAATGACTTCATAATTATATGTTTATTTAATTTGTCTAAATTCTTTAAGTAGTGACTCGCTGTGAGACCTACTGAGGTAAAAACTGTGTTCCTATGCTTTTACCTGAAAACAGTTGTGTTAGCTTTTCTGGGTATCGCCAAGTGGCAACTTCGATTGGTCGTCCAAGGTCGTTAGCGGCTTCTAGTGCGGCTTTAACCTTAACGATCATGCCGTCAGTAATGACTTTACCTGTGATGAGGTCATCGGCTTGTTGTTGATTAAGGCTTGGAATCAGGTGCCCTTTACCATCCAACACTCCACTTACATCAGAAAGCAGTACCAGTTCAGCATCAAGCGCACCTGCAACGGCAACCGCGGCTTGATCGGCATTAACGTTCATCAGTTGTCCCTGATCAGTGAGACCAATAGAACTAATGATTGGCAATGCACCAGCATTAAGGATCGCTTGCAGAACGGTTGAGTCGCCCGGCTCAGCTTTACCTACTGCACCCAATTCAGGATTCAGCTCGCTGACTTTACATAAACCACCGTCTGCTAGGCTCAAACCAACGGCGTTGATACCGTCTTTAATCGCCTGACCTTGAAGTAATTTATTCGCTGTACCTGCTAGCGCGCCAGCAATCACAGGGATCTGATCATAAGGAGTAACACGTAGCCCCTCTTTCTTAACCGTTTCGAGGTTCAACTTATTCATCAAATCATCAACAAGGTAACCGCCGCCGTGAACAATCACGATTGGTCGTTGTGCCTGTTGTTGGTAAGCAGAGATAGCACCAAATAACTTGCTAAGTGTTTCACCACAAGATAGCGCAGCGCCACCTAACTTTATGATTAATGGTTGATTATTAAGGCTCATATCTAGATTCCCTTACACTAACGCAGTTAATGGCGCAAAACCATAACGTAAATTTAAACACTGCATCGCTTGGCTAGATGCACCCTTTAATAAGTTATCAATCGCTGAAACAACGATGATGTGTTGACCTTGAACCTTCCAGCCTAAATCGCAGAAGGGTGTCTGTTCTACATCTTGAATTCTTGGCAATGTCTCTTCGAGTAATCTCACGGCTGGCTTACCTTGATAAGCTTGCTCGAAGGCTTCTTGTATCTGTTGTTCTGTCACACCGTCAGCCAGTTTCATGGTAATGGTCGCTAAAATTCCACGCTTAAAGTTGCCTAGGTGCGGAGTGAAAATCACATCACACCCTAGGTGTGCAGCCATTTCAGGTTGATGACGGTGGTTAAATACACCATAAGCTTGCAGGCTTACTTCGCAGAAGCTGTTGACCATGGTCGCCTTGCGACCAGCTCCAGTAACGCCACTGGTCGCGTTAATCACTGGCCATTGGTTCTCATCCAGTAACTTTGCTTCAACTAAAGGCTTAATCGCCAGTTGTGATGCAGTTGGGTAACAACCCGCGACTGCAACAAGCTGAGCTTCTTTTATTTCTTGTTCGTTCCATTCCGCTAAACCGTAAGCCGCTTTGTCTAGCCATTGTTCGTGTTGATGTTCAAAACCGTAAAACTCTTGATAGAAGTTTTCACCTTTAACTCTGAATGCACCCGATAGGTCGAAAACTTGGCAGTCGTTCTCTAGAAAAATGGGCGCTAGGTCGTGACTGACTTCGTGTGCCGTTGCTAGAAAAATCACATCAGACTGTTTGGCCACTTCTTCCGGATTTGTTAAAGGTTGTACTGGCATATCAATCAGGCCAGCTAACTTACCGTGCAGTGCAGCAATAGGTTTGCCCGCATCTACGCTATTGGCTGAGACATATAAACCTGATAGCGTGAGCTCAGGGTGTCTGTTTATCATTAGAGCCAGTTCTGCTCCTGTATAGCCGCTTGCACCAATGATCGTGGTTTTCAACATCTCAACACATCCATTCTTGAGGTAAGTTATATTTCAAATTTGACTATTCATACTTAATTTTTAGCTATATTTGATTTCTTATGCATTAAATATGATTTAATATGTGTTTTACCGACTTATGGTTTTCCTGTCAATAGTAGAAGTGAAGATATTATGCAATTACCGAGTTTCCTTGAGGTCTATAAAGGCCTAATTTCCACCGACTCCATTAGCTCAACAGATCCAAGCTGGGATCATGGCAACGAGAAAGTGATCGAAAAAATGGCTCAATGGTTTAAAGACGTAGGCTTTAGCGTTGAGGTCGTGGAAGTCGAACCCGGCAAGCATAATATGGTCGCAAAGATGGGTTCTGGCGAAGGGGGCTTATTGCTTGCAGGACACAGCGATACGGTGCCATTCGATGAAGGACGTTGGAATTTCGATCCTCACGCACTAACAGAACACAACAACCGCTTCTACGGATTAGGCACCGCCGATATGAAAGGCTTTTTCGCTTTCGTTTATGAAGCCGCGAAGAAGATGGATTGGAGCAAACAGACCAAGCCGCTTTATGTATTAGCAACCTGTGACGAAGAAACCACTATGTTGGGTGCACGTCATTTCACTGAAAATGCGCCGTTTAAACCGGATTACTGCATCATTGGTGAGCCAACCAGCCTCGTGCCGATTCGTGGCCATAAAGGTCATGTCGCCAACGCAGTACGAGTAACCGGTAAATCAGGCCACTCTTCTGATCCAGCATTAGGCGTCAACGCCATTGAGATCATGCATGAAGTGCTGTTTGCTTTAATGCAGCTGCGTGACAAGCTAGTCAAAGAGTACCATCACCCAGGTTTTGCAATTCCAAGCCCGACGCTAAACCTTGGTCATATTCACGGTGGCGACAGTGCTAACCGTATCTGTGGCTGCTGTGAACTACACTATGACGTTCGTCCTTTGCCCGGTATCAGCTTAGATGGCTTAGATAACATGCTGCGCAGCGCACTTAAAGAAGTGGAAGCAAAATGGCCGGGCAGAATTGAAATTACTCCCCTGCATGAGCCAATCCCAGGCTATGAGTGCCAGCACGACCATCCATTTATCGGTGGCATGGAATCAGTTTGTGAGATTGAATCGCAAACCGTGAACTACTGTACTGAAGCACCTTTCCTTCAAGAGTTATGTCCAACCTTGGTGTTAGGTCCAGGCTCAATTGACCAAGCTCACCAACCGGATGAGTTCTTAAGCTTCGATTTTATTGACCCAACAATTGATGTTCTGAGTAAATCGATCCGTAAATATTGTTTCTAGTTATTACTTCCTTTCCAATATTTTCGTATATAAGCCACCCAAAAAGGTGGCTTTTATTCTGTTATCCCTGACACAGCCTGATCTTGTAATTAAATTTCACTTTTTCTCTAAGTTTTGAAAAATTTACTTCTCCCGCATTTTTAAACCTAATAATTGCAAACTTAGAATGCTTTATTTGACTAGATACAGCACTTTTCGCTAGATTGTGTACTTAACAAGGAACAATGGATGTAATTTTTTTACGAGGCAGGATGACAATGAACGAGAAATACGCCGCTCTCAAGAGTAACGTAAGCATGCTGGGACGCTTGCTAGGTAACACAATCCAAGATGCACATGGTGACGTTATCTTAGAGAAAGTGGAGACTATCCGTAAACTTTCCAAATCCGCCCGCGCAGGCAACAAAGCTGACCGTGACAGCCTAGTTGAAGAAATCAAAAACCTGCCGAACGAACAACTCACTCCTGTTGCTCGTGCATTTAACCAATTTCTCAACCTCACCAACATGGCAGAGCAATACCACACCATCTCTCGCCACTGTGAGGAGCATGTTTGCGAACCAGACGTGCTGCAATCTCTATTTTCTAAACTAAATCAAAATGACATCAGCAAGCTAGACGCGGCTCAAGCCGTTCGCGACCTGAACATTGAACTCGTTTTGACCGCTCACCCAACAGAAATCACTCGTCGCACCATGATCAACAAGCTGGTTAAGATCAACGAGTGTCTGTCTAAATTAGAATTAAGCGACCTATCACACAAAGAGCGTGCCAAGACAGAACGCCGCCTAGAGCAACTTATCGCTCAAGGTTGGCACTCGGATGTGATTCGCCAGCAACGCCCAACGCCACTTGATGAAGCTAAGTGGGGCTTTGCGGTTGTCGAAAACTCACTTTGGGAAGCTGTGCCTGATTTCCTACGTGAAATGGATGGTCGATTAAAAGGTTACCTTGGTGAAGGCCTGCCAATTGATGCGCGCCCTGTTCATTTCTCATCTTGGATGGGTGGTGACCGCGATGGTAACCCATTCGTAACGCACACCATCACTAAAGAAGTACTGCGTCTATCTCGCTGGAAAGCCGCTGATCTATACCTAGGTGACGTGAACGAGTTGATTACCGAACTGTCGATGACCAAGTGTAATGATGCCGTTCGTGAATTGGCTGGCGATGAGCACGAAGCTTACCGTGCAATCCTGAAGAGCCTACGTACTCTGCTCAACAACACGCTAGAAGTGCTTGATGCAAAACTGCACGACGCAGAAGTACCGAAGAAAGAAACTCTACAGAACATAGACCAACTTTGGACACCACTTTACGCATGTTACCAATCACTGCACGAATGTGGCATGGGCGTAATCGCGGACGGTTCTCTACTTGATACGCTACGCCGCCTAAAAGCATTCGGCGTGCATTTGGTTCGTCTCGATGTTCGTCAAGAAAGTACTCGTCACTCAGATGTGCTATCTGAATTGACTCGCTACCTAGGCATTGGTGATTACGACCAATGGAGCGAGCAAGATAAGGTTGCTTTCTTAACCAATGAATTAAGCTCAAAGCGCCCACTGTTACCACGCGACTGGGAACCATCTGAGCAGGTCAAAGAGGTTTTAGACACCTGTAAGGTCGTTGCTGCTCAACCTCGAGAAGCCTTTGGTGCTTACGTGATCTCTATGGCTCGTACTGCGTCGGATGTATTGGCTGTACATTTGCTTCTACAAGAATGTGGTTGCCCGTACCGCATGGACGTATGTCCATTGTTCGAAACGCTAGACGACTTGAACAACTCAGAAGCCGTAATGAAACAGCTAATGAGCATCGATTTATACCGTGGCTTTATCCAGAACCACCAAATGGTGATGATCGGATATTCTGACTCAGCTAAAGATGCCGGTGTAATGTCTGCAGGCTGGGCGCAATACGATGCAATGGACAAGCTAGTTAAGGCTTGTGAAGAAGAAGGCATTGAACTGACTCTATTCCACGGTCGTGGTGGTACGGTTGGTCGTGGTGGTGCGCCAGCGCACGCGGCTCTTCTTTCTCAGCCACCTAAAAGCTTGAAAGGCGGCTTACGTGTAACTGAACAAGGCGAAATGATCCGCTTTAAACTTGGCTTGCCAGATGTTGCAGTTAATAGCTTCAACCTATACGCAAGTGCGATTCTAGAAGCGAACCTTCTGCCACCACCAGAGCCAAAACAAGAATGGCGCGACCTAATGGAAGTGCTGTCTGAAGTATCTTGCGAAGCTTACCGCAACGTCGTTCGTGGTGAAGAGAAGTTTGTTCCTTACTTCCGCCAAGCGACGCCAGAGCTAGAGTTAGGCAAGTTACCTCTTGGTTCTCGTCCTGCGAAACGTAACCCGAACGGCGGCGTAGAAAGCCTACGTGCGATCCCATGGATCTTCTCATGGAGCCAAAACCGTTTGGTACTTCCTGCATGGTTAGGCGCTGGTGAAGCGATTCAATACTCTGTCGATCAAGGCCATCAAGCGCTACTTGAAGAGATGTGTCGTGAATGGCCATTCTTCTCGACTCGTCTAGGTATGTTGGAAATGGTGTACTCGAAGTGCAACATGGAAATAGCTAAGTACTACGACCAGCGACTTGTTGACGAAGAGCTATTACCTCTGGGTGAGTTACTGCGTGAACAGCTGCAAAAAGACATCAAAGCGGTGCTGAATGTAGAAAATAACGAGAACTTGATGCAAAGCGACCCTTGGGGACTTGAGTCAATTCGTCTACGTAACATCTATGTTGAGCCACTAAACATGCTTCAAGCGGAACTGCTTTACCGTACTCGTAAGTGTGAAACACCACCAGCAGAGCTAGAAGAAGCGCTAATGGTGACGATTGCAGGTATTGCAGCAGGTATGCGAAACACTGGTTAATTAGTGATTCCATCTACAAAAGAAACAAAAGGTCGCCATTGGCGGCCTTTTTATTTTGCCAAATGACCACTAGTGAGTATTTTGTCAGTTTTTTGGGTTATTTTGTCCATGTATTCTACTTTATGCTTATTATTTAGATATACTACTGCTCCGCTGCAGAAACACTCCAAAATAATAATCTGCGGCACTCGACCAATAAACTGGTCAACCTAGGTGATAAACGGCTTTGTAAGGTGACATAACCAACGATTAAGTTGGTGCTACTTGAACATAACCAATATAACGTGCCATAGAAGCACACTTGTTGTTCAAGTATTTGTTTACTGTTTACCATTTGGATTTCAGACATGTCATTACCACACGTAATTTTAACCGTTTTAAGTACACGCGATGCTACTGGTTACGATATCACAAAAGAATTCTCCGCAAGCATTGGTTACTTCTGGAAAGCTAGCCACCAACAAGTTTACCGCGAGCTAAATAAAATGGCTCAGAACGACCAGGTAACTTGCGTACTTGAGCCTCAAGAAGGCAAACCTGATCGTAAAGTTTACTCTATCACCGATGCTGGCCGTGGCGCGCTAGGTGAATGGTTTGAACAACCAACTGCACACCCAACAGTTCGTGACGAGTTCTCAGCTAAGTTAATCGCTTGTGCTGTACAACCTTCTGATGCGTACCGTGTACAACTTGCTGAACTAGTAGAAGAGTCTCGCAAACTGGTTTCTCACTACAAAGAAATCGAAGCGGCTTACTACGCAACGCCATCTACACTAGACAAGCAAGCACGCCTAGAGCGTCTAACGCTTCGTCGTAACCTACTGATCCGTGAAGCATGGATTGTATGGGCTGACGAAGTACTGCTTGAACTTGGCGCTCTTGCTTAAGTTAAGCTAGAAGCTAGAAGCTAGAAGCTAGAAGCTAGAAGCTAGAAGCTAGAAGCTAGAAGCTAGAAAAGTAAAAGGCTTGAACTCTTAGAGTCCAAGCCTTTTTTGTATCTATAGGATTTGAAATGTTACTACCAGAAGCTTTTACAAGCGCTTGGGCTTTACTTCCTAGACTTTACTTAAAGCGCAGCGACTTGTGGACGAACACCTAATGTGTGGCAAAGTGCATAAGTCATTTCTGCACGGTTTAGCGTGTAAAAGTGGAAATCTTTCACACCTTCACGGCTTAGCGTACGAACCATATCGATCGCTTGGCTAGCACCAACTAACTGACGAGTTGTTGGATCATCATCCAAGCCTTCGAACTGCTTCGCCATCCAACCCGGTACTTTTACGTTATTCATCGCAGCAAAACGAGACGCTTGCTTGAAGTTAGAAACTGGCAAGATACCCGGTACAATCTCTACGTCAACGCCAGCCGCCACACAACGGTCACGAAAACGTAAGTAGCTTTCTACATCGAAGAAGAACTGAGTGATTGCACGATTTGCACCCGCATCCACTTTACGTTTTAGGTTAATAAGATCAGATTGAGCGCTTTTTGCTTCAGGGTGAACCTCAGGGAATGCCGCTACTGATATATCAAAGTCGTGACGAGATTTAAGCAGCTCGACTAAATCAGACGCATACATATCTGGCGCACCGCCGCCTGCTGGAATATCACCACGCAACGCAACAATACTTTCAATGCCATTTGCCCAGTAATCGTCGGCAATTTGAATCAGCTCTTCGCGGCTAGCATCAATACACGTTAAGTGTGGTGCAGCAACTAAGCCTGTTTGGTTCTTAATTTCTTTAATGATTGAGTGGGTACGATCACGCTCACCCGAGTTTGCACCGTAAGTTACCGATACAAATTTAGGTTGAAGTGTTTTAAGACGGTGAACAGAATTCCACAGGGTCTCTTCCATCTTCTCACTACTTGGTGGGAAAAATTCAAATGACACATTGATGTTGTCAGAAAGCTCTGCAATATTCTGATTTAAAGCGTCGATATGACTTGCGTGTGTGTATCCCATCTTACTCTCCCTGTGGCAAAAGCAACCACTAAATAATCTCAAATCCCTAGCAACGTTTAGACGTCTATATGTCTCCAGAATGAATTGAATACGATTTAATGTCAACAGATCCATTATGAATTTTTTTCAAGTAGATAGTGAGAAAAGCTCAAGCCGATAGATGAGTCGCAAAGCAGAAATAATGTAGAAAAAAGGCTGAAAACACATCGTGCTTTCAGCCTTGTTTATCTTAGTGGATAGTATGCTATTTACGCATTTAAACAATTAATCTGAGTATTAAAACAATTGATCTGACTATTAAGCCAATCGCTCTACGTATTAAACCAACTGCTCAAAGTATTAAAACAGGCTAGACATTCTGTTTAAATCAGACTGAATTGCACCAGCTGTCACTTCACGACCAGCACCTGGGCCACGAATAACCAATGGATTATCTTTGTACCATTTGCTCTCAATCGCAAAGATATTGTCGCAAGGCAGTAAGTTCGCCAGAGCGTGTTCTTTAGATAACGCTTCAACGCCTACTGTTGCCTTACCATTCTTCTCTAAACGCGCTACGTAACGAAGAACCTTCTGTTGAGACTGCGCTTTCTCTAAACGCTCGGCCAACTCTTCACTCAGTACAGAAGCTTTATCAAAGAAGTCATCCACTGACAGATCTTGTAATTCTTCAGGTACCAATGATTCTACTTTGACGTTTTCAGGCTCAATATCTAAACCCGATTCACGCGCCAGAATCACTAGCTTACGCATCACGTCAGAGCCATCGAGGTCAGCTCGAGGATCCGGTTCCGTCAGGCCTTGTTGCCACGCTAAATCAACCAACTCGCTGAACGGCACAGTGCCATCAAACTGTTGGAATAACCAAGATAGAGTGCCCGAGAAGATACCTGACAGAGCAATAATATCGTCACCGCTTTCGCGCAGGTCACGTACCGTGTGGTTAATCGGTAAGCCAGCACCCACTGTCGCATTGTACAGCCAATGACGGCTGATCTTAGCGAAAGCATCTTGTACCTGATGGTAATACTCGCTTGATGCAGAACCTGCCACCTTGTTAGCTGAGATCAGGTGGATACCTTGTTGTGCGACTTGCAGGTATTTTGCAGCAAGCACCGGGCTTGCCGTAACATCTAACACAACCGCTTCATCGTAGCCCTGAATAGAACCCAAACGCTCTAGCCAGTCGTTGCCGTTATTGGCAATCGCTTCATCATCAAAACGCTTGCTCACAGAAGTCGCATCAATGCCTTGATCATCGAACCAATAAGTTTGGCTATCAATCACCGCAACCAATTCAAAGTTCATTCCACGACGCTTTTCAAGTTCCGCTTTTTGCTCAGCAAACAGGCTTAACCAACTTGAACCAATATTGCCCTTGCCACATAAAGCAATCGCAACACGCTTCTGCGCTTGGAACAGTTGAGAGTGAATGCCTTTCACTAGGCTTGATGTCTCACTCTTACGAATCACAGCGACTAAGCTCAAGCCAGAGTTCGCTTCTGAGATGAATTCAACTGGCGAGCTCTTGAGCTGCTGGTAGAAACCGTAGCAATGGTTCGGGTTCTTAGTCACACCCGCACCTACCGCCGCGATAAGAGAGAAACCTTCTTTGAGCTTAATCTCCGCTTCAATCGCGTGGTCTTGTAGATATTCTAATGCACCACCAGCGATCTCTTCTGTATAAGCAAGACGTAAGCAGTGCTGATCCGGTTCAAGCTCATAAGCAAGCGGCTCTAATTGAGCTCGCTTAAGCCCTTCCAGTACTTCACTTTCTAGACGGTCAAAATCATGGCCATGACCAAAGGTCAGCTGCACGATCAGAACTTCATCCAGAGAGGTAATAATTTTTGCGCCACGACCCGATGCCAGTACACGCTCTATCTGTGTAGAGCCCGCCTCCGGCTGGTAGCTGCAGCGCAAGCTGAGATCCATAGCACTTTGAGCCACAGGCTGTAGCGTTCGGCTATGGAGCACTGGAGCCGCCAGACGAGCGAGTTCACTCGCTTCATCAAGGCGAAGCAGAGGCAGTAAACACGCATCCGAAACCAAACGAGGGTCAGCGCTGTATACGCCCGCCACGTCACTCCAAATCGTCACACGTTCAACTTCAGCCAAGGCGCCAATCACAGTTGCTGAGTAATCCGAGCCGTTACGACCTAGCAGTACCGTTTCGCCTTCGCAGTTCTGAGCCATAAAGCCCGTAATCACCACTCGGCAATGCGTATGCTGAGCCAAAACTTCTTTAATCAGAGGATAAGAACGCGCGCGATCCACTTCGGGTTGAGCACCCGCTTCTGCACGTAAAAAGGCACGCGCATCTTGAGCAACTGCTTGTAAGTCATGTTGGCACAACAGAGCGGCTAACAAACGTGAAGACCAAACCTCACCGTGTCCTAACACCTGTGCTTTTTGCGATTCGCTTAGAGGAGCAGTTAGCTCACCCAAAGCAGTAAATTCTTGTTGAATAGCGGCCGTTAGCTGAGCCGCAGACTCACCTTCAAGCAGCGCTTCAATCAGCTCAAGTTGGAACTGACGAAGGGTTTGTAGACATTCGTGAGCGATACGACCATCTTTGTCGAGCGCTTCAACAAACTCAATCAAGCGGTTAGTTGTTTTACCCGCAGCTGATACCACGACCAAGTCAGTAGTTGATGAGTATTCTCTAAGAATATTGACCACGCGTTGGTAACACTCTGGGTTCGCTAAACTGCTGCCACCAAATTTATGTAGCTGGCGAAAGGTTGTCATTATTAAACCTCCCCTTCTGCGATAAAGCCTTGTGTTTTTTCAAACGCTTGCTTGAGATCATCAATCAAGTCTTCTGCATCTTCAAGGCCAACAGAAAGGCGCAGTAATTGTTGAGAAACACCCGCTTCTGCTAAGGCTTCTTCGCCCATAGCACGGTGAGTCATCGACGCTGGATGACAAATCAGGCTTTCAACACCGCCCAATGATTCAGCCAAAGAAAATAGCTCTAATTTATCCAAAAAATATTTAAGTGCCTCGAATGAACCCGCAAATTCAAAGCTCAACATTGAGCCAAAACCTGATTGCTGTTTCTTGGCAATATCATGACCCGGGTGTTCAGGCAGGCTTGGGTGGTAAATCGTACCCACCAGATCTTGTTGTTGCAGAGCCGTCAGAATTTCACGTGAGCTCTCTTCGTGAACGCGCATACGTGCACCTAGCGTACGAATACCACGTAGCGTCATGTAGCTATCAAATGGTGTGCCGGTTGCACCAATACAGTTACCCCACCATGCTAGCTCTTCAGCGTGCTCTTCTGTCTTAGTAACTACAACACCACCAATGACATCTGAGTGTCCGTTGATGTACTTGGTGGTTGAGTGGATAACAAAATCCGCACCCAGCTCTAAAGGCTTTTGGAACACAGGCGTCAAAAACGTATTGTCGACAGCAACCAGAGCACCTACTTCTTTCGCTTTACGGCAAGTTTCTGCAATATCAACCACACGAACCAATGGATTCGATGGCGTTTCGATTAAGATTAACTTTGGCTTAAGCGCGATCGCAGCATCCAGTGCGGCTTGATCCGATTGATCAACAAACAGAACTTTGAAGTCACCTTTGAGTGAGCGTGTGTTAAACAGACGGTAAGTACCGCCATAGCAGTCGTGCGGTGCAATAATAAGATCATCGCCACCTAAGAAAGCGGATACCCATAAGTTAAGTGCCGACGTACCACAGTTAGTAACAACTGCGCCTTTACCAGACTCAAGCTCAAATAGTGCCGTTTCTAATAGACCGCGGTTTGGGTTACCAGAGCGGGTATAATCGTACTTTGGCACTTCACCAAAAGCGGGAAACCCATAGTTAGTCGAAAGATAAATAGGTGGGACAACGGCATGGTGTTGCGTGTCTGACTCGATGCCAGTACGTACTGCTATGGTTGCTGGCTTCCGGCTGCTCATAGGTGCTTCCTTACAAGTTTTGCGTCTGAGAATCACAGCTGCTTGTCGGCATTTTGTGGCTGTGTTAGATATATGTTACTCACTTTACTTTCATAAACGTGAGACGTCAACACTTCTGGACGTCTATATGTCTTTGCTTATGGCAGTAAATCCCGCTAAAATCAGCACTATTAATTTATTCTAACAACTAAAGTGATGAAGGTACGCAATGGCCGACTGGAATGGTGAATACATAAGCCCATATGCTGAGCATGGAAAGAAAAGCGAACAAGTAAAGAAAATTACAGTTTCTATCCCTCTAAAAGTGTTAAAGGTTCTTACTGACGAGCGCACTCGCCGCCAGATCAATAACTTACGCCATGCAACAAACAGTGAGCTACTGTGCGAAGCCTTTCTACATGCGTACACAGGCCAACCACTGCCAACGGATGAAGACCTTCGTAAAGATCGTCCAGACGACATCCCAACTGAAGTCAAAAAACTGATGACAGAGATGGGCATCGAGTTCGAAGCGTTTGACGAAGAATAAAAACAACTCAGTCACCGCCTTCATTATTGATTCGCTATAGCTGAACCCTATTTGTCACATCACCCACTACGTTATCTGTAGCTGCGCTGTGAATGATAGACATAAAAAAACCGACTCCTATGAGTCGGTTTTTTATTATTCTTTTTCGCTCAATAGAGCAACAGCTACTGAGCTACTAAGCTACTAAGCTACTAAGCTACTAAGGCATTAAGCCATATAGTTGGCAGGCATCTCAATTCGAGCAACGCCAGACTCAACAGCCGCTTCAGCAACTGCTTTTGCAACGCGAGGAAGCAGACGCGGGTCCATTGGCTTAGGAATGATGTAACCCTTACCGAACTCCAGTGCAGTCTCACCCGCAGCTGCCAGTACTTCAGCTGGAACTTCTTCTTTTGCTAGTTCACGAATCGCTTTAACCGCCGCTAGCTTCATTTCGTCATTGATTTCGCTCGCACGCACGTCTAGTGCACCACGGAAAATGAATGGGAAACAAAGTACGTTGTTTACTTGGTTAGGGTAATCACTACGGCCAGTACCCATGATTAGGTCAGAACGAACTTCATGTGCAAGCTCAGGCTTGATCTCTGGATCTGGGTTTGAACATGCAAACACAACAGGCTTATCAGCCATCAGCGTAAGTGCCTTAGCTGGTAGCAGATTAGGACCCGATACACCCAAGAACAGGTCAGCGCCTTCGATAACATCTTCAAGCGTGCGCTTGTCGGTGTTATTTGCGAACAGCTCTTTGTATTCATTCAAGTCATCACGACGAGTGTGGATCACACCTTTACGGTCAAGCATGTAGATCTTCTCACGCTGAGCGCCACACTTAATCAGTAGCTCCATACAAGCGACCGCTGCTGCGCCAGCACCTAAACAAACGATCTTACACTCTTCCAGTTTCTTACCTTGAAGCTCGATCGCGTTAAGCATACCCGCTGCCGTTACAATCGCAGTACCGTGTTGATCATCATGGAAAACAGGTACATCACAACGCTCAATCAGGCGACGCTCGATTTCAAAACAGTCTGGTGCTTTGATGTCTTCTAGGTTAATACCACCAAATGTATCTGCGATATTCGCAACCGTATCAACGAACTCATCGATTGTGCGGTGTTTTACTTCAATATCGATAGAATCTAAACCAGCAAAACGCTTAAACAGTAGCGCTTTACCTTCCATAACTGGTTTAGAAGCAATAGGACCAAGGTTACCCAAGCCAAGAATTGCAGTACCGTTAGAGATAACTGCAACCATGTTGCCTTTACCTGTGTACTTATAAACGTTATCGACATTCTGTGCGATCTCGCGAACAGGCTCAGCTACGCCAGGACTGTATGCCAGTGCTAGGTCTTCTGCAGAGTTTGCAGGCTTCGTCAGTTCTACGGCAATTTTGCCTGGAATTGGGAACTCATGATAATCAAGAGCTTGCTGACGGAATTGTTCTTGAGGCGATAATTCTTGAGGGGATTGATCTTGGCGGCTGTCTTCAGACATAGGTGTAGGTTCCTAGGATATTATTATTTGGGGGATCTTGTTCATGTTAATGGATGTACTTCAAAGTTCCTAGGTGGTTGAAGCATCTGTATCATTAAAAAACGAGATTTCACTACTAATAAGACCAGTGGGCAGTTGAAATTACTGTCGCCTGCTCAACTTTAGAGCGAATTTCGAGGAAGGAGTGTTGGGGTAAGCGATGAAATAAAATTTACGCCAGTAACCTACCACTTTAAATGAGCTAATAATGAAATACGATTCAGTATTTTTTCAAATTTCAGGCAACAAAAAAGGACACCGAAGTGTCCTTTTTATGTCTAAATAGCGAGAATTACTTCTTGCTAGAAAGAGCACCGAAACGCTTGTTGAAGCGATCAACACGGCCGCCTGTATCTACGATACGTTGCTTACCAGTGTAGAACGGGTGACATTTGTCACATACGTCTAGGTGGATTGATTCTTTTGCTAGCGTTGAGTTGAACTCAAATGTGTTGCCGCAAGAACAAGTTGCAGAAACTGCTTTGTATTCTGGGTGGATACCAACTTTCATGGGAAAACCTCAATTAGGCCGCGTCGCCATCCGATTCTAAGCCGGACACCACACGTAGTTAAAAAATAAATAAAGACACCGCTGTATCACTAAACCGCGATAAAGCCATACCTTTAAGGCGCAGTATAGTAATGAATCTGTGAGGTAGGATCAACTGATTTGATACATTTTTCACCAACACTGTCCTTAAACCTTCCATTAAGCGTTATTTTCTGGCTCCAGTAGCATTCAAGCCTCAAGTAAGCTCTGTCATCTAAACTGCTCCTCGAATTTAACGCCCTTATCCATTAGACTGTTCGCTCTCGTCAACTCAGATAAAGCCGTCCCTTTATGCGTCCAATGATTGCCCGTGTGGCACTGCCTGTTCCACTCGACAAGCAGTTCGATTACAAGATTCCTAGCCGCCTATTCCCGATTATTGGCGGTCGAGTCTCTGTGCCTTTTGGACGACAAACCTTAACCGGTATCGTGACGGCTCTGGTTAACGAATCAGAATTCGAGCTCGACAAGCTCAAGCCGATTAAAGCCTTATTAGACAACCAACCCGTTTGGCCTGAATCGGTCTATTCACTCTTGGTATGGTGCAGTCAGTTTTATCAGTACCCTCTTGGCGAAACCTTGGCTAACGCTCTGCCCAGCGCTTTACGAAAAGGCAAAGCTGCCGATTTCGCGACGCTTGTCGAGTGGCAACTGACCCCATCAGGTAGAGATCAACTGATGCAAGGCTTTGGTCGCGCCGTCAAACAAGCCAAAGTGATGCACATGCTTGAACACGGCCCAGTTCCTCATCAAGAGTTCATTGATGAAGAGGTGGGCAGCGCAGTACTGAAGACGTTGGAAGAAAAAGGCTGGATTGAGTCGGTAGAGAAAAAGCCGAAGCGTAAACCATGGCCAGTTGAACTCGAAAACGACCAAGACAAGCCTAAACTCAATGCAGAGCAAGCCATCGCGATTGCGACAGTAAACAGCCAAACCGATTTTGGGTGCTTCTTGCTAGAGGGTGTCACAGGCTCGGGCAAGACCGAGGTCTACCTGAATATGATCAAGCCGATTCTCGACCAAGGCAAACAGGCGTTAGTGTTAGTGCCCGAGATCGGTCTAACCCCTCAAACGATTAACCGCTTTAAGCGACGCTTTAATGTGCCTGTTGAGGTTATCCATTCTGGTTTAAACGATTCTGAGCGACTGAATGCTTGGTTATCGGCGCGTGATAAAATAGCGGGCATTGTGATCGGTACTCGTTCAGCTCTGTTCACACCGTTCGCGGATCTGGGCATTATTATTGTCGATGAAGAGCACGACGCCTCTTATAAGCAGCAAGATAGCCTACGCTACCACGCTCGTGATGTTGCCATCATGCGTGCTCATAAAGCGCAGATTCCGGTTGTGCTAGGCTCGGCGACTCCGGCCTTTGAAACGCTGCACAATGCTCAGATCGGTAAATACAATTACCTCACCCTGACCTCACGCGCAGGTGTCGCGCTGCCGACCACCAATAAAGTGTTGGACGTTAAGGGGGAATATCTAGAAAGTGGCTTGTCTGCGTCGTTGATTGCTGAAATGCAAAGACACCTCAAAGCAGGCAACCAAGTGATGTTGTTCCTCAATCGTCGTGGGTTTTCTCCCGCATTAATGTGTCACGATTGTGGTTGGACAGCAGAATGTAAGCGTTGTGATGCCTACTACACCTATCATCAATACAGCAATGAGATGCGCTGCCACCACTGTGGCTCGCAGCAGCATATCGTGCATCATTGCCAAGGTTGTGGTTCAGCAAACTTAGTGACAGTAGGTGTTGGTACCGAACAGTTAGAGGCTCAACTGGGTCAACTATTCCCTGAATACAAAACAATTCGTATTGACCGAGACAGCACTCGCCGCAAAGGCAGTTTAGAAAGCGCGTTAGAATCGATTCGTAAAGGTGAATACCAAATTCTGATTGGTACACAGATGCTTGCTAAAGGGCATCACTTCCCGGATGTGACACTTGTGGCATTGCTGGACGTTGATGCCTCTTTATATAGCAGTGACTTCCGCGCCTCTGAGCGATTGGCTCAATTGTTTACTCAAGTCGCCGGTCGAGCAGGACGAGCCAGTAAGCCGGGGGAAGTTATCTTACAAACTCACCATCCAGAACACGGCTTATTACAGGCATTACTGCACAAAAACTACAACCACTTTGCTCAGACTGCATTAGCAGAGCGTAAACAAGCGATGTTGCCGCCTTATACCTTCATGACTCTGTTTAGAGCGGAAGCCAATGACACTCGCTTAGTGGAAGAATTTTTGCGTCAAGTGCGCCACACATTGGAATCGCATCCGTTATTTGACCAATATTGTATGGTGCTAGGGCCAACCCCTGCACCACTAGCCAAACGAGCAGGTAAATCTCGCTGGCAGCTTATTTTACAAACACAGACTCGCTCGTTGATGCAAAAGCTATTAATGAGCGCCAAGCCAGTAATCAATATGTTACCCGCTGCGAAAAAAGTCCGTTGGTCACTCGATATTGAGCCGCAAGATCTGAGCTAAACCCACTTGGGTTAAAACTAATGATAAGTTTGTTCACAAATATTTCATATTTCTCGTGAGCAACTTCACACTAGTCATGTGATTTTTGTTAATCTAGCCGTAACTTTACATGGGTGAAACGAATAAAATATTGCAATAAAAAAAGTGTTAGCAACACTTTCACAATATCTATTCGATTACATTTATTATTCATGCCTTAGATACTTAGGCAGCAAAGGAATTAAAAAGAGGGTTTAATTTATGGCGACAATGAAGGATGTTGCCCAGCTAGCAGGCGTTTCAACAGCTACGGTATCACGTGCATTGATGAACCCTGAAAAAGTCTCGGTTTCTACTCGTAAGCGAGTTGAGACAGCAGTACTTGAAGCTGGATACTCACCCAATACATTAGCTAGAAACTTACGTCGCAACGAATCAAAAACCATCATCACTATTGTTCCTGATATCTGTGACCCGTATTTCGCAGAGATCATTCGTGGTATCGAAGATGCCGCAGTAGAAAATGACTACCTCGTTTTACTGGGTGATAGCGGCCAACAGAAGAAGCGTGAGTCTTCATTTGTTAACTTAGTATTCACCAAACAAGCTGACGGCATGCTACTACTTGGCACCGACCACCCGTTTGATGTCAGTAAGCCTGAACAAAAAAATTTACCGCCGATGGTGATGGCGTGTGAGTTTGCCCCTGAGCTTGAACTCCCTACCGTACACATCGATAACCTGACCTCAGCATTTGAAGCGGTGAATTACCTAGCTCAGTTAGGCCATAAACGTATTGCTCAAATCTCTGGTCCTATATCGGCAACGCTTTGTAAGTTCCGACAACAAGGCTACCAACAAGCGCTACGTCGTGCAGGAGTATCAATGAATCCTGCCTACAGCACTGTCGGCGACTTTACCTTTGAAGCGGGCGCTCAAGCTGTTCGTCAATTACTCGCTCTTCCTGAACAACCTACAGCGATCTTCTGTCATAACGATGCGATGGCCATCGGCGCGATTCAAGAAGCGAAAAAATTAGGCTTACGCGTTCCTCAAGACCTATCGATTGTCGGCTTTGATGACATCCAATTCGCTCAATACTGCGATCCACCGCTAACCACTATTTCTCAGCCTCGTTATGAGATTGGACGCCAAGCAATGTTGATGATGCTCGACGTACTTAAAGGCAACGATGTGCAAGCGGGGTCGCGTCTGCTTGAAGCCAAATTAGTCGTTCGAGGTAGTACAGCGCCGCCTCGAATCTAATCTGAAGAAATATCCTTATAATTCTGCGGCACATTTTGATGTGCCGCTTCCATTTCTGCACTGTTATCCTCGCTCAATCTGGATTACCATGAGAGCAGAATCAGCAACTATTGAATTGTCTTGTGGCTAATAGAGATTATGTAAAGCGCGGTCGTGGCACAAAAAAACCGACCAAGAAACAAGCCCCTCGCCGTAAACCATGGCGTAGTGGTCTTTTGGCGATCCTCCTTGCCGGTGGTTTTGGTTACGGTCTTTACCTATTGAGTAATGATCCTGAGCCGCCAGCACCGACTCCAGTGGTAACCAAACCAAAGCCTAAGCCGAAACCAGCAAAAGTAATTCCGCCGCCTCCAGAGGAGAAGTGGGATTACGTTGAAACCTTGCCAAGTCGTGAGATTGAAGTAAAAGCCAAAGAGCAACAGATCTCGAAGATCCCTTACATCATGCAATGTGGCGCTTACAAAACCTCAAGCCAAGCTGAAGCACGTAAGTTGGATATTGCTTTCCAAGGTATCTCAAGTTCAATCCGTAAAAAAGATGGAAGTAGCTGGTACCGTGTGGTTCTAGGGCCATATAAATTGAAGCGTGATGCAGAGCGAGATCGCCATAAGCTGCAGCGAGCGAAAATCGAACCTTGTGCTATTTGGAAAGACACCGAGTAGTTTTAGATTCAGCGGCAGTCGCAGTCTTAATCTTAGCAAAAGCCGAAAACCAAACACCGAAAGCCTCCCATTGTGGAGGTTTTCTTTTATCTACACCCTTTAGCCAAATTTCCTTACAACTTCCGCCGATAAGTTGCGCGACATCACTCGACCTTCCTTGAATTATCCGAGCACCATCCTCATATACTTTTTATACCCAAAGATAAGAAATATTAAGAGGCCCTACTCGTGACTACCATTGTATCTGTACGTCGTAATAATAAAGTCGTCATCGCGGGTGATGGACAAGTATCTCTAGGCAACACCGTAATGAAGGGCAATGCCCGTAAAGTACGTCGCCTATACAACAACAAAGTACTGGCTGGTTTTGCTGGCGGTACCGC
Organism: Vibrio sp. FF145; assembly: GCF_041439075.1. Lineage (NCBI taxonomy): Bacteria > Pseudomonadati > Pseudomonadota > Gammaproteobacteria > Vibrionales > Vibrionaceae > Vibrio > Vibrio sp. FF145. The sequence goes on along the minus strand of NZ_JBGONH010000016.1, from coordinate 14,983 downwards.
AGATGCTTTCACGCTATTCGAAAAATTTGAAAGCAAGCTGCAAATGCACCAAGGCCACCTAACCAAAGCTGCCGTTGAGCTGGCGAAGGATTGGCGTAGCGACCGTGCTCTACGAAAATTAGAAGCACTGCTAGCAGTAGCGGATGAAACTGCTTCATTGATCATCACAGGTAACGGTGACGTAGTTCAACCAGAGAACGACCTGATTGCTATCGGTTCGGGCGGTAACTTCGCTCAAGCAGCAGCCACTGCACTATTAGAAAATACAGATTTAGATGCGCGTGAAATCGCAGAAAAGTCGCTGAACATTGCGGGCGATATCTGTGTATTCACCAACCATCACCACACTATTGAAGAACTAGAAAGCACCGTTGAGCTACCAAAGCCAGAATAACGACCGCTTCCATCAATAACGTTGTATTCAACAGTGATTAAAGAATTAAGGAAAAACCATGTCTGAGATGACTCCTCGCGAAATTGTTCACGAACTCAATCGCCACATTATCGGCCAAGACAACGCTAAGCGCTCAGTGGCTATCGCTCTTCGTAACCGCTGGCGTCGTATGCAGCTTGAAGAAAGTCTGCGTGTTGAAGTATCACCAAAAAACATCCTGATGATCGGCCCAACCGGTGTAGGTAAAACTGAAATTGCTCGCCGTCTAGCTAAACTAGCAAACGCGCCTTTCATCAAGGTAGAAGCGACTAAGTTCACTGAAGTTGGCTACGTTGGTAAAGAAGTTGAGACCATCATCCGGGATCTAACGGACGTTGCCATCAAGATGACACACCAACAAGCGATGGAAAAAGTACAGTACCGCGCTGAAGAACAAGCTGAAGAACGCATTCTTGATGCCCTTCTACCACCAGCACGTGATGCTTGGGGTCAGAACGAGCAATCAACTGAAGACACTACTTCTTCAAACACTCGCCAGATTTTCCGCAAGAAACTGCGTGAAGGTAAGCTAGACGACAAAGAGATTGAAGTTGATGTAGCGGCGCCACAAATGGGTGTTGAAATCATGTCACCTCCAGGCATGGAAGAGATGACTAACCAGCTACAAGGCATGTTCCAAAACCTCGCTGGCGACACCAAGAAAAAGCGTAAGATGAAAATCAAAGACGCATTCAAAGCACTGACTGAAGAAGAAGCGGCGAAGCTTGTGAACCAAGAAGAGCTAAAAGAGAGCGCGATCTTCAACGCTGAAAACAACGGCATCGTATTCATCGATGAGATCGACAAAATCTGTAAGCGTGGCGACAGCTCAGGCCCAGATGTATCTCGTGAAGGTGTTCAACGTGACCTACTTCCTCTTATCGAAGGCAGCACAGTATCAACTAAGCACGGTATGGTTAAAACTGACCACATCTTGTTTATCACTTCAGGTGCATTCCAAGTGGCTAAGCCATCAGACCTGATCCCTGAACTGCAAGGTCGTCTACCAATCCGGGTTGAACTTGAAGCGCTTTCTGCGCATGACTTCAAACGTATTCTTACTGAGCCAAAGGCATCACTGACAGAGCAGTACATTGCCCTGATGAAAACAGAAGATGTCGGCATTGAGTTCACTGAAGATGGCATCAACCAAATTGCTGACGCAGCATGGCGTGTGAACGAAACCACTGAAAACATCGGTGCACGTCGTCTACACACCGTCATGGAGCGCCTAATGGATGAGATTTCATTCGACGCAACAGACCGAGCAGGCAGCAAATTGGTGATTGATGAAGCTTATGTAATATCTAAGCTTGGCGAGCTCGTAGAAGACGAAGACCTAAGCCGCTTCATCCTGTAGCACACCAAACTCCAACTTATTGCTCTATCTCAAAGAAATAGCAGCTAATAAGCGAATTCAAGGCCCACTTTCGAGTGGGCTTTTTATTACCTGAAAAATGGGCGTATACTCAAATCACAGTATGAAACGAAGACTTACAAAGAATTAGACCTACGATGAAACAATCTCTACTGATTTGGCTTGATGCCGCACGCCCAAAAACTCTGCCTCTCGCACTTGTCTCTATTCTTACAGGAAGTAGTTTAGCGTTCGCTGGCGGTCATTTTTCTTTATCAATCGCACTATTGGCTTTTTTAACCGCCACTCTATTACAGATTCTGTCAAACTTAGCCAATGACTATGGCGACGCGGTAAAAGGCACAGACAACGAAAACCGTCTAGGGCCAACACGTGCAATGCAATCTGGCGCGGTGACCGCGAAAACCATGAAGCAAGCGATCATCCTCAACATTGTATTTACCATGCTCGCTGGGCTGATTCTTATCTTTCATGCCTTAACCTCGATTGAGAGTATCTTATCTTTCATTGCGTTAGGCGTATTAGCCATTGTTGCAGCCATCGCTTACACCGTCGGCAATAAACCTTATGGTTATATTGGCCTTGGCGACTTATCGGTATTTATCTTCTTCGGTTTGTTAGGCGTTTCAGGGACTTATTTCTTACACACTGGCCATGTTGAACCAAGCCTATTCCTTCCGGCATTGGGCTGTGGATTAATGGCGGTTGCGGTACTCAATATCAACAACATGCGTGATATTGAAAACGACAGCGAATGTGGCAAACGCACCATGGCTGTTCGCCTAGGGCAGCGCAAAGCCAAACACTATCATTTTGCACTGCTTGGGCTCGCCCTTGCCTCTTTCGCTATCTACCTACTGATTCAAGAGAAACCGGTCTGGTTCAGCCTGCCGTTTTTACTGAGCATTATTATTGTTTATAAGCACGGTAAGGCCGTTTGGGAAACCGAAAAGCCAGCACAGATTGCACCAATGATGCCCGTGATAGTGAAATGTTCACTGGTCACTAACCTATTGTTTGCAGGGGTTGTCGTAGCTCAAACTCTATTGAGTTAAATGAGACTAATCATTGCAAAGGGATCAAGCACCGATATACTCAAAGTAAGCTCATTGTTCAAAAGGTATACTAATGGAATACAACACTTCAGCACTGTGCGACATATATTTGGATCAAGTTGATGTCGTGGAGCCAATGTTCAGCAACTTCGGTGGACGTGCATCCTTCGCAGGACAGATCACGACATTAAAGTGTTTTGAAGACAATGCTTTAATTCGCTCCGTATTAGAACAAGATGGTTTGGGCCGTGTGTTGTTAATCGATGGTGGCGGCTCACTGCGTAAAGCGCTGATCGATGCTGAGATTGCCCTACTTGCTGAAGACAATGAGTGGGAAGGTATTGTGGTTTATGGCTGCGTACGCGAAGTCGATGAGCTAGAAGACATGAATCTTGGTATTCAGGCTTTAGCCTCTATTCCTGTGGGTGCAAGCCAAGAAGGTGTCGGCGAATTGGATGTACCTGTGAACTTTGGCAGCGTGACCTTCTTACCGGAAGATTACCTCTATGCAGACAACACTGGCATTATTCTTTCGGCAGAGCCTTTGGATGTAGAACTCGATCTGGATGTTGAAGAAGAAGAGGCCGAGTAACTCACTCAGCTTCAAATAATAAAATAAGCCATAGAACACAAAGCCTAAGAATACAAACGAAAACGCCCGCTACTGAGTAGCGGGCGTTTTTTTAAATCTGAAGAGTCGATTACTCTACGTCATCCATTTTACCAAGAAGGTTACGGATGCGATCTTGCCATGCTGAATGCTCTTCCTGCATTTGCTGAGTTTTTTGCTCTAGCTCGTGACGGCTTGCTTTAAGCTCATCAGCTTCTGTTGCTAGTGCTTGTTTCTCTTCTTTAAGCTCTTCCACTTCCATTTGAAGAAGTGCAATTGTATCTACTGCTGTTTGAATTTTTGCTTCTAGCTGCTCTAGTACTTCAAAAGACATTCTGGCCTACCTTTAAGTTATCCGTTTGATGGTGAAGGTTCACTCCACTTATTTCCCCATTCTACTCAGCAGAGCAAGGATAAACACTCAATATATTCGATATTTTGCGCCATTCGATGAAAAAAACAGCGCTTTTTACCGAATATTGACGTGAGTGATTACCGCCACAAGGGCAAACCGATTATTTTGATGAATAATAACTGTTTTCCACTGCGAATTGATCGAGAGCAATCTCCAAAAAACAAAAAAGCAAACGTTTCCTTTGGGATATGGTAAAATTCGCCGCGAAATTTCTATTCCCCCTTTGATAATTTTGGAGTCCGCATGAAACGCGATTTAGCAATGTCATTCTCTCGTGTCACAGAAGGTGCAGCACTAGCTGGTTACAAGTGGCTTGGTCGTGGCGATAAAAACGCTGCAGATGGCGCTGCTGTAGAAGTAATGCGTAGCCTACTAAACAAAACCGAAATTAGCGGTGAGATTGTTATCGGCGAAGGTGAAATCGATGATGCACCTATGCTATATATCGGTGAAAACGTCGGTGTGGGCGGCGATGCTGTCGATATCGCCGTAGACCCAATTGAAGGGACTCGCATGACAGCAATGGGTCAATCAAATGCATTGGCGGTATTGGCTGCAGGCGAAAAAGGCAGCTTCCTTAAAGCGCCTGACATGTACATGGAAAAATTGGTTGTTGGCCCTGGTGCTAAAGGCGTAATTGACCTAGAGCTGCCACTAACAGAAAACCTAGAAAACATCGCTAAAGCACTAGGTAAAACACTCGATACGCTAGTAGTAACCACACTGGCTAAGCCTCGTCACGATCAAGTCATTGCCGACATGCAAGCCATGGGCGTTCGTGTATTTGCTGTGCCAGACGGTGATGTTGCTGCTTCTATCCTAACGTGTATGCCAGACAGCGAAGTAGACGTCATGTACTGCATCGGCGGCGCGCCTGAAGGTGTCGTTTCGGCTGCTGTTATTCGCGCACTCGACGGCGACATGCACGCACGTCTGCTTCCTCGTCATGAAGTAAAAGGCGATACAGAAGAGAACCGCAAACACGGTGAGCTTGAATTAGAGCGTTGTGCAGAAATGGGCGTAACGGCGGGCATCGTCTTGAAAATGGAAGACATGGCACGCAGCGATAATGTTGTGTTCTCGGCAACAGGTATTACTAAGGGTGATCTTCTAGAGGGCATCACTCGCACAGGCAATATCGCAACCACAGAAACTCTGCTTATCCGTGGTCGCTGTCGTACGATTCGCCGCATCAAATCTATCCACTACCTAGAGCGTAAAGACCCAGAAGTAATCGGTCACATCCTGTAGACCTAAACTAGCTCTAACAGAAACGTTCCAAGGCTGATACCAAGTATCAGCCTTTTGTTTTATTAGTGCACCAGAATCTCACCATTTGCTGTCGCTAGAGTAAAACGCTGTCTATATAGTAAATCCCCATCAATATAGTAAATGGTTTGCTTTATAAACACCTTGCCTCATAATAGTAAGGTTGATGAGGTAGGGATAGTATGAAAACAAGCGACAAAATCTTACAGACCATTAAGCGTCAAGGCGCGGTAACCGCGAAACAACTGTCAGAAGAATTTGGCATGACGACAATGGGTGCAAGGCAACATCTGCAAAGTCTGGAAGATGACGGTATTCTTGCGTTTCATGATGTGAAAGTAAAAGTGGGTCGCCCGACTCGCCACTGGTCCCTGACTCAACAAGGCCATAGCCAATTTTCAGACCGACACGGTGAACTCACTATTCAAGTAATTGATGCCGTAGAAAATCTATTCGGTAAAGAAGGGTTAGCTAAGGTTGCTGCCGAGCGAGAACAACACACTCTGAAGCAGTATCAATCTGCACTGTCTGGCTGTGATTCGCTCATGAGTAAGCTTGAAAAACTCACACAGCTTCGTGAAGACGAAGGCTACATGGCTGAACTTCAAGAGCATGATGAGCACTACATCTTAATTGAGAACCACTGCCCCATCTGCAAAGCAGCAACTCGTTGCCCTAGCCTATGCCAATCTGAGCTCAATGTTTTCACTGAACTGCTCAAAAATGAGTGTCATGTAAACCGCACTGAACACATTATTGCCGGCGAGAGACGCTGTACTTACACCTTAACGCCCACGCCTTTATCGTAATACCAAGCGCTAAGGGCTAGTCCCAACCCACCGATTTCGTCTCAATATTGAGAAAATGAGAATAGATTAAAATTTGTACAAATTTATTTCTTAAGCTTAAAGCATATGAAACACGCTTAATGCTAAGGAAGGAATCATGGCACAGCCACAGCCAAATCAAAAACTGCCCCCCTTTGATGAACTGGTCCAACTCGCCAAAAGCGATCCGAAAGCATTCAATCAATTCAAACATGAGATGTGCGAACAGATGATTTGTTCGGCCTCAGAAACTATGCAAGACAGGCTACGCGCTCAGCAAAGTCACATCGATTTGGTGGTCGGTCGCTGTAAAAACCCACATCATGTTAATGTCGTGCTCATGCAAGAGCTCCGCTGTCAGGTCTGTAAATTCCAAGATGCACTCGAAGGTCGCTGTAGTTTTGAAGAACCTAAACCTGAAAATGTCGTGCCTTTCAGGCCGAATACAGAACCCAAAATGTACTAAAAGTAGAAAAGTATTAAAAAGAAAAAGGGAGCACAAGGCTCCCTTCTTACTTATCAATCATTCAACCTTTAAACGGGATCTTCACCGTAATCATTACGGCCTTCTGTGCCTTTCAACAAACCACACTCAATCAGAATCCATAAGCCACACACTAACGCTGCAACGGTCGCAACCATATGGATTGGCGATACCGGCTCAGTGGTCGTCGCAGCCATTGGCGAAGCCAAACGACCCAGTACTAGGGGCACATTTAGTAGTAACCAGTAATTCGACTTATTGCGGTCGTGCCAGCGCTTAGCGGTGACCGCAAGATCTGGGATCACTAGCAGCAATAGGAATACTGGCAGTAGGATGTAAGAGTAAGCAGGGAACAACACAGAGATACCAGAAGCAAAACCAGTAATCGCTATGTAGTAGAAAATATTCCAAATCCAGTAAGTCTTACGACCAATTCTCCCTTTGAAAGAGAGCAGTAAATCTTTCATCGACATCTTAAAACACTCAAAAATTAATACGCTACCAAAAAGTTAGCAGCAAATAGTTAGTGAATCACTTTTAGTTAGTTGATTATTTTTAGCTAGTTAATCACTTTCTGAAAGCAACTTTTATCCATATCCCGTATGTTGACCGTTAGGCTACGGATATGGCTTGCCTGTTCTTGTAAGGTTTGCATTAACAAACGCGACAATTCTCTTTTCTGTTCTTCAGTACGTCCAGAAAGTAACTCGAAGCTAATATGAACAAAATCTACATTGTCCTCTTCATCACCGACCAACCAGTTATGACAGCGTAGTGAACGAGACTTCACAGAAGGTACATCAAACAAACCACAGTTTAATGTAACTTGATGAAGGTCTTCCAGTAAACCTTGGATATTCACTCGCTCATCCACTGAATTTGAGTACTCTAGAACTAGATTCGGCATTATTACTTCCTATTGTTAACGCAATCGTTTGTCCCTTAATAGCAACTAACGATGAAAAATCCGAGAAGTTAGCTATTATTCTGTCTGCCGGATCACTGATATTTGCTCAAAATCTACTCTGACCATTGAGTAAGATCCAAGAAAGTCATGACCACAGTCATGATCTGTTGATATTATTCTGTTATATTATTTCGTAATAAAGTTTACTTTTTTACATTCGATTTATTTAAATACTTTGGAGATATTCCTATGCGTCATCCTGTAGTTATGGGTAACTGGAAACTAAACGGCAGCAAAGAAATGGTTGTTGATCTACTAAACGGTCTTAACGCTGAACTTGAAGGCGTAACAGGCGTAGACGTAGCAGTTGCTCCACCAGCACTTTTCGTTGATCTTGCTGAGCGTACGCTTACTGAAGCGGGCAGCGCTATCATCCTAGGTGCTCAAAACTCTGACCTAAACAACAGCGGTGCATTCACTGGCGACATGTCTCCAGCAATGCTTAAAGAGTTCGGCGCATCTCACATCATCATCGGTCACTCTGAGCGTCGTGAATACCACGCTGAGTCTGACGAATTCGTTGCTAAGAAATTCGCATTCCTAAAAGAGAACGGCCTAACTCCAGTTCTTTGTATCGGTGAATCTGAAGCACAAAACGAAGCAGGCGAAACTGTTGCTGTATGTGCTCGTCAACTTGACGCTGTTATCAACACTCAAGGTGTTGAAGCTCTTGAAGGCGCTATCATCGCTTACGAACCAATCTGGGCTATCGGTACTGGTAAAGCAGCTACAGCTGAAGATGCACAGCGCATCCACGCTCAAATCCGTGCACACATCGCAGAGAAATCTGAAGACGTTGCTAAGAAAGTTGTTATCCAATACGGCGGTTCTGTTAAGCCAGAAAACGCAGCAGCTTACTTCGCACAACCAGACATCGACGGTGCTCTAGTTGGCGGCGCAGCACTTGACGCGAAAAGCTTCGCAGCTATCGCTAAAGCAGCAGCTGAAGCAAAAGCTTAATTTAAACTTCACCGTTTAGATTAGATGAAAGGTCAACTTAGGTTGGCCTTTTTTGTGCCTGCCGTTTGTAAAAACTCAAACGACAGGCACAAAAAAACCGCTGAACAATCAGCGGTTTTTAATATTTTTTAAGCGAACGCTAAGCTTGGCTTAGAATAACTCTTCTGCAACGCGGAACAACTCAGAACGGTCTGGGTTCTGCATGTTCTCGATACAGTCGATGATATCGTGGTGAACAAGAGCTTCTTTCTCGATACCAACACAACGACCACCTTGACCTTCTTGAAGAAGGTGAACAGCGTAGTTGCCCATACGAGAAGCCAGTACACGGTCAAATGCAGTAGGACGACCACCACGTTGAATGTGACCAAGAACGGTTGCGCGAGTCTCACGACCTGTTGCCGTTTCAATCTCTTTAGCCAATTCGTTCGCGTCCATCATTAGTTCAGTTAGAGCGATAATTGCGTGCTTCTTGCCTTTCGCAATACCATCTTGGATATTGCTGATTAGCTGATCTTTATCTAGGCCAGTCTCAGGTGTAATGATGTACTCACAACCACCCGCGATTGCTGACATAAGCGTAAGGTCACCACAGTGACGGCCCATGATTTCAACAATAGAAATACGTTGGTGAGAAGAAGACGTATCACGTAGACGGTCGATTGAATCGATAACAGTGTTAAGCGCAGTTAGGTAACCGATAGTGTAATCAGTACCCGCGATATCATTATCGATTGTGCCTGGAAGACCGATACATGGGTAACCCATCTCAGTCAGTTTCTTAGCACCCATGTAAGAACCGTCACCACCGATAACAACAAGTGCTTCGATACCGTGCTTCTTAAGGTTCTCGATGCCTTTCTCACGAACAGCCACGTCTTTGAACTCAGGGAAACGTGCAGAACCTAAGAAAGTACCACCACGGTTGATCACGTCAGATACGCTTGAACGGTCAAGCTTTTCGATACGGTCTTCCACAAGGCCTTGGTAGCCGTCGTAAATGCCGTAAACTTCAATGCCAACTGATAGCGCAGTACGAACTACACCGCGAACTGCTGCGTTCATGCCTGGAGCGTCACCACCACTGGTCAAAACACCGATCTTCTTAATCATGCTCACCCTCGATTTTTGGGAATCTATTATTCAATTCTTGTTCTTGCTGATTGTATATCAACAAGATTTTAAATCTATATTTGTACGTTATGTTACATTTCCTCAACAGGAATAGCACTTAAATCACGTAAAATTATGTAACATTTCTACTTCTGTAAGAGTATTACAGTTTTACTCAATAACTTTGTTGATTCACATCAGAATCAACATTAATTGTTACTAAGGTGATTTTTGAATCACCTTTGAGTTAGCAATTTTTACTCACTTTAGTTCAAAAGCCATTCACTTGCCATTTGCTGCCTAATTTTTAGACGCATTACCATGAGTGAAATTTCTGCTGCTTCTCTGGGCCAAATACGACCGAATATGGATCTTGATGAATTAATACATCAGCATCAGGGAACACTGAAATAAGCTTGTCCTCTACTTCGTCAGAAATGCGGTGAGCTTCAATCAGTGGGATATTATCTTCGAGTTCTAAATGCAATTGAATGAAACGAACAGGCCCAGAACGGCGCGTTCTTAGTTGATGTACACCCAGTACCCCTTCCACACTCAACGATGCCTCTTTAATTTGCTTGAGCTCTTCATCGGGTAGCTTGTGATCAAGTAGAGATTGCACCGCTTCCATCGCCATTTGGTAAGCACTGTAAAGAATGTAGATGCCGATACCAATCGCGAATACCGAGTCTGCTTGACCGATACCAAACCAGCTCAGTGCTAGCGCCAGCATAATCGCCGCATTCATATAGAGGTCAGATTGATAATGCAGTGAGTCAGCCGCAATGGCTTGGCTACCCGTTTTGCTCACAACATGCTTTTGGAATCGAACCAAACCGAAGGTCATGACCATTGCGAACAAGCTGACATAAATACCAATTTCAGGAGAGTTCAGTTCATGCGGTCGGAAGAAACGTTCAATACCGTTAAGAATAAGGAAACAAGCTGAACCAGAAATAAACATCGCTTGTGCTAATGCAGCAAGAGATTCGGCCTTGCCATGACCAAAGGTATGTTCTTTATCAGCTGGCTGCAGAGAGTAACGAACCACCACAAGGTTGACGACAGAAGCGGCGATATCCAACAGTGAGTCAACAACAGAAGCTAATAAACTGACTGAGCCTGTCACCCACCACGCTGCAACCTTCACAACCAATAATATGGAGGCAATGATGGTGGCAGCCCAAGCGGCGAGCGTAACTAAACGTGCGTATTCTTGTTTCATAAATTGGCTATAAAGTGACTGATAGCACAAAGTATAACCCGCAAAACACCGATTGAATATGACAGCTAGGATCTAATACATTCATTTTAAAGATCAAAAAAAGCGGCACTAGGCCGCTTCTTTCTAAACACTTTCAATCAATCCAGCTTTTTCAAACCATGAATTACTTGTCTTTGTTCATGCGTTTTTCCATTTTGTCCGCACATTTAGCCATGCGATCTTGCTGGATTTCTTTCAGTTGAGTCTTCTGTTCAGGTGTTAGTACGCTCATCATTTGATGTTGCTTCTTCAGCATGGTTAAACGACGCTCTGTTTGCTTCTCTACCATTTGGCTTGCTAGGTCGTTTGCCGCCGCTTCATCAAAGGTATCGGCTAGAACTAAATCTTGAACTTTCTCGTGGTGCGCTTTCATCTGCGCCATCTTGTCCGCTTTATTACCTGAATGCTTTGCTTTCATCTCAGCACGGTTCGCTTCACGCATCTCTTTTAGCTCTGCTTTTTGAGCATCCGTCAGATCCAGTTGACGCATCACTTTTTTGTCAAAGCCGCCACACTTGCCGTGCATGCCTTTGTGGTCACCTTTATCGCCACCGCCATATGCGAACGCGCTTGCTGTACCTAACATAAGTGGAAGTGCCGCAGCTACTAGTACAAGTTTCTTAGTCATTTTCATAATTTTTGCCTCAATTCGGTATAATCAGTCATGTGTTGCGTTTGTTTTCAGCGCTTAGATATAGATTAGTCTTTCCCTCGTAAAGCGACGTTTAGAAAGCGTAAAGAATCGTAAAGAGTGAAAGTTGACGAATAATTAGCAGTATTATTAACCTATAAACAACTGATTAAGGCTTCCCAATGGCGAACATTCTTCTTATTGATGACGACACCGAGCTAACCGGCTTACTTAAAGACATACTGAGCTTTGAGGGGTTCACTGTTTCCGAAGCCAATGACGGCTATGCGGGGTTGGAAGCTATCAATGATGAGATAGATTTGATTCTTTTGGACGTGATGATGCCGCGCCTTAACGGTATGGAAACGCTAAAGAAACTAAGAGAAAATTGGGAAACGCCAGTACTGATGCTGACAGCTAAAGGTGAAGAGATCGACCGTGTTATTGGCCTTGAGCTTGGCGCAGATGATTACTTGCCAAAGCCTTTCAGTGACCGAGAGCTGCTCGCTCGTATTCGTGCCATCTTACGTAGAACGCAGATCAACACCGCTCCTAAAGCAGCCAGTGATAAGATTCAATATCAAGACATTGAAGTATTTCCAGGTAAACAAGAAGCTTATTGTAATGGCCAGCTTATCGATCTTACCACCACCGAGTTCGCTTTGCTGAGTCACCTAATCCAGAACCCAGGGCAAGTGATCACCAAGGAAGCGTTGAGTTTGGATGTTCTGGGTAAAAGGCTTGCAGCATTTGACCGTGCGATAGACATGCACATATCCAACCTGCGTAAAAAAATTCCAGAACGCAGTGACGGTAAATCTCGCATCAAAACCTTACGAGGCCGTGGTTACTTATTGGTAGAGGAAGATTAATGCGTATCCCTAAAATCACCAGCTTATATGGACGTATCTTTGCTATCTTTTGGTTCACCATGTTACTGGTGCTTTTGTCGGTACTGTCACTTCCCCATTTAGACCCGCGAGTGGCGCGCGATGTGCCTGCCGATCATCTCGATAAACTCGAACGTATCGCTAAATTCACAGAAAAGCGCTACGCCAAAGAATCTAACCTGGGAAAAATAGTGTTCCAACTTGAGGCACCGCGTAGCCGCAAGGATTCTCGTGCTCGTATTTACCTAACCGACCTTGAAGGCGCGGTCCTTACATCGAAAAGACACTCAAATTACAAACTTAAAGCGATTCGTAATTTTGTTACCTCGATAGATAACCCTGAATTACCCAAGCAAAAGTTATACGGACATTACATGGTAGCAGGGCCAGTCCCTATCACACTCGCTGGAGAAGAATTACTGATGTATGCCGGAGTAAAATGGAACCAACCTCCTCCATTTTTGCTGCGCTTATTTGATAGACCTTTACAGTTATTGCTTGCGGTAATGCTAGCAAGTACCCCACTGCTATTATGGTTAGCTTGGGCATTGAGCCAACCTGCTCGTAGGCTTGAACGCGCAGCACAACGTGTGGCGAAAGGTCAGTTTGAGGTCGATCCCACACTCGAAAAAGGCACCTCAGAATTCAGACAAGCGGGTGAGAGCTTTAACCAGATGGTCGAAGCGGTTAATCAGATGATTTCGGGGCAACAACGCCTACTTTCAGATATCTCACACGAGCTACGATCGCCATTGACCCGCCTTCGCATGGCCAATGCTCTTGCGATTCGTAAACAAGGTGAGAGCCAAGAGTTAGAACGTATTGATATGGAAGCTCAGCGATTAGAACAAATGATCAGTGAGCTACTGACGCTATCACGCATGCAGGTCGACAGCCATATTACTCGTGAGGTTCAGCCTATTTCGAGCTTATGGGAAGAGATTTTAAAAGATGCAGAATTTGAAGCTGAACAGATGGGTAAATTACTGACGTTTTCAGAGATCCCAGATCGTTCTATTTCGGGTAACCCTAAGCTACTGATGAGTGCCTTGGACAATATTACGCGCAATGCTATCTACTACGGTAAAGACCAAGTCGATGTGCAATTCGATGTTGTCCAAGATCGGCTGACGATTTGCGTCAATGATAATGGCGATGGTGTGCCTGATGACGAACTGGATTCTATCTTTAGACCTTTCTACCGAGTTTCAACGGCGCGAGATCGTAACTCTGGCGGCACAGGGCTTGGCCTAACCATTACAGAGAGTGCGATTCGTCAACACAGCGGAACCATCACTGCAAGCCGTAGCCAGCTCGGTGGATTACAACTCAAAATCACCCTGCCTATCCTGCCAGTGTAATACCCCTACAAAGATCGCAGTTGATAATGATTTCCATTATCATTATGGTAAGTCCTCTAATTAAGGAGGATTTACCATGTCACACTCTTTTCCTGCTCTACCCTACGCCTACGACGCCCTAGAACCTTACATTGACGCTAAGACGATGGAAGTGCATTACAGCAAGCACCATAGAACCTACTACGATAAGTTTGTTGCGGCGATTTCTGGCAGTGAACTTGAGCAGCAATCTCTGACCGAGATCTTCGCTAACATCTCTCAGCACAGCCCTGCCGTTCGCAACAATGGCGGCGGTTACTACAACCATATTTTATATTGGAACTGCATGGCTCAAGATGGCGGGGGTGAACCAGCAGGTAAACTTGGCGACGCGATCCAAAGTACTTTCGGAGATTTCGAGACGTTCCAAGATCAGTTCGCTCAAGCGGCAATCAATACCTTCGGTTCAGGCTTTGCTTGGTTGGTAGTAGAAGAAGGACAACTGAAAATCATCTCGACCTCAAACCAAGACAACCCGTGGATGGATACCATCGCCAGCAACGGTGAGCCGATTCTTGCACTGGATGTCTGGGAACACGCCTACTACATCAGCTACCAAAACCGTCGCCCTGATTACATCAATGCATGGTGGAACGTGGTGAATTGGAATGCGGTTTCTGAAAACTACGCACAAGCACTCGCGAATAAAGCGTAAGCCAATGGTGGTGAACTGTACTCACTCAGCTTGCCACCGTATACTCTGGCTATCTTTGATTATTCTTGTGAACCAACATGTTTGATATCGCTCTATACGAACCTGAAATTGCGCCCAATACGGGTAACATCATCCGCCTATGTGCTAACTGCGGCGCAAACCTGCACCTGATTGAGCCGCTTGGCTTTGATTTTGAAGAGAAGAAAGTTCGTCGTGCTGGCTTGGATTACCACGACCTAGCGCGTGTTAAGCGTCACAAGAACCTAGAAGCCTTTCTTGAGTATCTAGAGAATGAACGCGAGGGTGACTTCCGCATCTTTGGTTGCACGACAAAGACCACAGGTCACCACGTGGATGCGAAATTCCAACAAGGTGATGTGTTGATGTTTGGCCCTGAGACACGTGGCCTGCCTGCAGAGTTCATCGAAAGCATGCCAATGGAACAACGCATTCGTATTCCAATGATGCCAGATGCGCGTAGCCTCAACCTATCTAACGCGGTTGCTATTATTGCATTCGAAGCGTGGCGACAAATGGGCTTTGAAGGCGCGGTATAACCGAACGCTCACCCCCTGCTAGCAATAAAAAAGGTTCATCGCGGCTTTCCGGGGAAAGCCGCTTTTATCTTCAAG
>NZ_JBGONH010000015.1:0-84129 GCF_041439075.1 Vibrio sp. FF145 | reverse complement strand
ATGCAGCGGATTGCAAATCCGTGGACCTCGGTTCGACTCCGGGAGGCGCCTCCATCATTTAGAAAGCCCGATCAAAATGGTCGGGCTTTTTTACGTCTTTAGGAAAGTGATTTGGCTTTTGAGTGTTGCTAGTTAAAAGGTCCAAAGCTGATCAGTGAACTGTACTTTTTCGATACTGGATAACACGTTCAAGCCGTCACGCGAAACAACGGTATCATTTAGCTGAAATTTACCATTCCCCAGATCATGAATTTGGTATTCACTTTTAGGGCCATGAGCGATCACTGTATTTACCCCCGCGTTTCCGGTTACGCGGTTGTCATGCTGGTTGATCTCAATATTCGCATCATTGTTACCTGATAGCGTTAGTTTAGTCAGATATTGAGAGTGATGAGTATAGGACGTCGCTGGGTCATACTTCATTTTAAATGTTCCGGTGAATGTATCGGCAAGGTATGCATCGTAAGTCAAGGTTGGAGAGAAAATCTGTTCTACTATCGCTTGTGCATCGGGGTCTTCTTTTGAGAAATCGTCGCGGGTTTTAACTTGGTATAACCCCCACATACCTTTGCCGTTGTATGCTCCCCAAAGCCCGTAGTAGCTATCAATTACAGCGGCAAAGTACTCTTGATCAACGCTGACTTCTTCTTGCCACTCTTCTAAAATATCACGGGGTGGCGTGTAAGCATGGTGTAATGCTTGTCTCTGTATCGCGTTAAATTCTTTTTGAAATTCAGGTAATGCGGTTACTGCATCTTCAGGCGCGTTAAAAACTCCGATGCCATAGTCATGAACTAAATGCAGTATTTCCTCATAAGAGGCGTCACGATGCTCTTCATAATCTTGTTGGACATACCATTCACCGCCTTCAACCTGAACCTCTTCTTCGAATAAGGGCTGGCCGGGCAAGTCATCGTTGTATCGTGGCTCATCGTAATAATTCATTAGCTTGAGTATTGCGCCATTGTTAGCCATTGCGTTTGCAATCTCGCGTTTTGAGTCAGTGCTCCCATACTTAGTGCCATCAACAGGAGTTAGATAGTGGTTGAGAACATTGACGGCTTTGACTATTTGATAATCGCTCAGGCGATCCATAATCAAAATATGGATAGACTTTCCGTTCGGGGCATTGACCGCCACATATCGGTTGTAGCCTGCTTGAGAGTATTCAGCGAATTGAGAGGGAACGGCTTCAATCGTGACTCCATGTACAACTGACGGTGCTGCGTTTGCGTGATTGAATAACGATTTACTTTGATTTAAACCACATCCAGTAAGAAAGATAGCTGTCGCTAAGGTAGCTAAAGATAGAGTTTTCATGACACACCTTATTATTCATACGTAGTATCAATATACGGAACTGAAGTGCGTTGTTTAGTGACAGAAGTTGCTGTTAGACAAACCCATACAATACCTTACAAAGCGAGGCTTAATTCGTTGCTACTAACTTTACCGGCTGCGAGTGAAGTAAAAATGAAAGCCTCAAATCAATGGGCTTGATTTTGCTACCAGATTTGAGTTCTTTGTTAGAGGTGATTACTTGTCGTTTCAAGATACGTGAGAGTGGCTTGAAGAGTCGTTGAGGATCGGCGATCGAATTCACTTTCAAGTATTTCATAAACCGTATGTGCTTCAAAGTTCGCCAACTGTGGATAAAGTAACGGCTCTTCCAAAAGCAACCCGATCAGTTTCTTATGGGGACAAATACCATTAAGCGCAAGTTGATTGAGCGCTGCGTGCTGAATGCCGATATACGAATGTTTGATCAATTCTAATAATTGTTGCTCGTCATTGATGTATTTTATTAAGCCGACTCTTAAAGATAAGCAGGGTGATGACATCAGTGACAAACGGTTCTGTTGTATCCAATCATCGCCAAGCCAGTCGAGGATGTCGCCGATATTTTCGGATTGCTCATCTAGCAATAGTTCTAACGTTAGCTGATTAAAGCGTGATGATTGTAGATCGGAAAAGCCTATGTTGTGTCTACATAAGGCATGAATCAAGGCGTAAAATGCCGCTTTGGTTAGATGACTTATTTTGTCGTCAGAGCAAAGGCTGCGCAGCCATGTTTTGTTTGAGCAAAACTCTAGAGCGATCGCTTGATTTTCCAGGCGCTCTATTTTTGCTGATCTTTTCGAGCGCTTCTTTACTGAAGTAGAAGTAGAGGTAGATGCGACGGTAGAGTTAGCGTTAGAGATAGCAGGTGAGTGAGCTTGTTTTAATGCATCAAGTGTTGATGTAATAAGTGCTGGTTGAGCATTAGCATCATTTATTTCCGCGCTAATCATTTCATTAATAGTGGTAGTGTTCGTTGCTGTTCTACTTTTTACTGAAGAATCCACAACTATGATACCTGATGTCGCTAAAGTGAGTTCTTTGAAATAGCTCTGATGGCTAGTTTTTGGGTTTTTCGAAAGGTGTTCAATTAACAGTCGCTTGATAGAGTTACTGCAATCTTCCTGCTGAAGTTGTTGACGAATAAAGGCGACGCTAAGTTGTTCGGAAGTTTCAGTTAATAGGTGGTTTAAGCTGTCGAGTTGTTCTGACTCTTCCAACTTTGAAAACACTTGGTAGAAATGGGGTATAAAACGGGCAAGTTGAAGCTGTTTGTGCTGACTTTCCAAACTGAAAATCAGCAGAAGAAGCGTTGTGGTTGAATAAGCAACATTGGGTTTATCTTGAAGTTGGTCAATGACGTCCAGCTTATCTTTGTTACTCATTAGCCCTGTGAGTGAATTGAGTGACATACCAGATAATAGCAATTCAAAATTAAGGTGCTTTATATCTACTAGGTAATTCCATTTCGCTAATTGATGTACGGAACTCTTTCTTATTGATGGATCTGAATGAGACAGGCCGTTTAAAAATACCTGCAGATATTCACGACAATCCATTTCAGATAGACGCTGAAATGCCACTTTTTGGCAGCTAATATCAGGGTGTTGTGTGGCTTTGTACAAGACTATTTTGTCTTGAGTGTTTCTCAAAAAAATCCGAGTATCAGCGGTGCTTTTGAGTACGTTGTTTTCATTTAGCAGAGTCGGGGAGTGGCACGAAAGTAAAGCAATGAGTTTGCCTTTTAGATCTGGCTCGGGGTCATTCTGAAGTCGGTGTAGTAAACGCAGAGACTGTTCGTGATCTAGTTGGTGTTTGTGATTGTCTAAAATCCGCGCAGCAATCAAGCTGATGTCATCTCCGTCATTCCACCCCCCATCCCAGTAGTCATTTTCGTCGCATACTGCTTCTAATAATACAGGAACAGCGAGTACAGAGTGTTGGTTGTTCTCAATAGCCATTAACGATGCCAATTTAATTTCGCTGTCGTCCCAGTATTGATAGCAGTTGAGGATGGGCTCAATAGGCGCTGCATTATCTAAAGCGAGGCATTCAAGACTAGTGAGAACAAGGTCAGGATTCTGGGACTCTAACCTTTCTATAATCAGATATTTAGTGTTTTGAAAACGGCTTAATATTTGTGCTGCCAATACCTGTTCGGATAGGTTTCCAGTCAAATAGATGTGTTTAACTTTGTGAAGTAATTTATCTAGAGACATTTATTCAAGCACCACTGAATTAACAAGTTTGAATAATAACTCTTATCATTTCTAATTGTATGATCCTAATCATATCTTTAATGTTTCATGTGTTAATAATAGGGGTAGATGATAGTAACCCCGAAGGAATGTCGATGAGCATCGCACTAAAAATCTTGGTAGGAGTGTGTGCCCTTTTCTCTGCAACTCTATACGCCGCTCTGCCCCCTATGAGTATAAATACGGCGAAGGCAGAACTCGGTAAACGACTGTTTTTTGATACGCGCTTGTCCGGGGACGACTCGATATCGTGCTCCAGTTGCCACATTCCGTCTAATGGTTTTTCTTACCCTGAACCGTTGAGCCCTGCCTATACGGGGAGTGATGGATTTCGTAATGCTCCAACACTTATTAATACAGTCTATAAAGAAGTGTGGTTTCACGATGGTCGTATTGGCACCAACCTAAACGATGTGGTGCGGGAGAATATCACTGAAGACTGGCTGATGAATATGGACATGCGTTTGATGCAGGAACGCCTCAAACAAGACCCAATATACGTCGAGATGTTTAAAGCGGCCAATCTTGGAGAACCGTCAAATGGCGGAGTACGCAAAGCTCTGCCTGAATACCTAAAAACATTGATTTCGAAAAACGTCCCTTTTGACAAGGGTGAGCTTAGCGACTTAGCGAGCCAGGGAGAAAAACTGTTCACAGGCAAAGCGGGGTGCAGCCAATGCCATAGTGGCGCGCTGTTTTCGGACGGAAAGGCACACAATACCGGAGTGCCAGAAAATCATGAGATATTTTTAGACCCCATGCGACATCAATCTTTTCTTGCCTACAACATGTTTATGGGGGTGCAAGATTACTTAACGTTAAAGCGCGATGTTGGTGCGCATGTTCAAACTCATAAAGCGGATGGTAGCGATCGCGGTAAGTTCATAACGCCAACGCTGCGAGAGCTCAGTCAAACTGCGCCGTATATGCACAATGGCATGCTTGCCACGCTTGAAGATGTGGTTGAATTTTATAATCAAGGTGGTGGCGAAGACTCAAACAAAGACTCTCGACTCACCACGCTTTCCCTAACGGACTATGAAAAAAAGGCGCTGGTGGCTTTTTTGGAATCGTTATCTGGAGACGCCCTTATAGGCGAAGAATACGAATGGTTAGACTATGACTTCGGCTACGAATACACGGAGGATTGGTCAAATGCTCGTAACTAAACGCTCTGTATTAAAGGCAGCACTCTTTATTCTTATTGGGATGACGGGGCTTCCCAATGTTGTTAATGCAAAGGTACAGCTTGAGCCTCTAGGGGAGGTGCCTGTGCCTGCGGATAATAAACAAACACCAGAAAAAATTGAGTTGGGAAAGATCTTATTTTATGACGGTCGGCTAAGTGGCGATACGACTAGCCCATGTGCTGGTTGCCATATCCAATCTCAGGGCTGGGGTTTTCCTGATGACTTATCCATGGGATATCCGGGTACGGTACATTGGCGTAATAGCCAAACGATTATTAATGCGGCTTATTATGACAAATTTTTCTGGGCGGGCAGCGCTATGTCATTGGAAGCGCAAGCCAAAGATGCTGCGAAGGGCGCGGTCGCGGGTAATGGTGAAGATGACATCATGGAAGCGCGTTTAGCCTTAGTACCTGAGTATGTTGAACGTTTTAAGCGAGTGTTTGGTGATGATACTCCGAAAATACACAACGCTTGGCGCGCTATAGCCGCGTTTGAACGTACGATGATTCAACGTGACACACCAATAGACAACTATTTACTCGGTGACAAAACCGCTTTGTCTGAGTCCCAATTGAAGGGTAAAGCACTGTTTGAGGGCAAAGCGAATTGCATTGCTTGTCACAACGGGGCTTTGGTATCTGACCAAAAATTCTACAACATTGGCGTACCGCCAAGTCCTTGGTGGAATGATGATGGATTAGCGCAGATAACATTTAGATTTGAGCTTTATTCTAAAGGCGTCACCGAAGAGATGTACCGCACCACAAAGGCCGACCCCGGTGCTTACTTTCGAGCTAAACGTAAAGACATGTTAGGTAAGTTTCGCACGCCAAGCCTACGTTATACAAAATACACTGCGCCCTACATGCACAATGGCACTATTCCAACTTTAGAAGCGGTGATTGATTTCTACGACCGAGGTGGTGTGGCGGATGACGGACGTACTACTGGTTACCCTAAAACCAAATCTGCTTTGATCCAACCTCTCGGTTTAACGGAGCAAGATAAAAAAAACTTACTGAGTTTTATCGAAGCATTTTCAGGTGAACAGATTTTTATTGAAGAGCCGACAATTCCAGAATACCAACCGTTATTTACTAAAGAAGAACTTGCTGGAGCAGAAAAATGATCGCCAACTCAGAGCAAAATTCGAGTACACGACACAACAAATGCATGATGTCACGACGTGATTTTTTACTCTATTCCGGCGCGGCGACTGCCGTCTCTATGGTTCCTCTTACCTTATTTGCAGGAACGGATTCTGAAACTCAGGTTGAAGGTCGTATTGTTGGTTACCCGCGTAAGAAAATCGCAAAGTTAAGTCAACTCAGTAACCACATTCCGGTTCACTTTCAATATCCAGATGAAGGAAAAAACTCGATTGCGATGCTGGTTAAATCCGACATCGAATGTGGCGGTGGGATAGGGTTACAGCGAGATATTGTGGCGTACTCGATGACGTGTACTCATCAAGGTGGGCCTTTAACCGGTGCTTATAAAGCAACAGGGGAGCATCGCATTGTCGGGCAGTGTCCATTCCACCTGTCTACATTTGATTTACGACGTCATGGCATTATGGTTTCTGGTCAAGCCTTTGAGAGCTTACCTCAAGTACTGCTGGAGCTAGAAGGTGATGATATCTATGCGGTCGGGGTTATGGGATTGATCTTTGGTCGCATGGAAAACCTGATCGATGTGGAGGTAATCTAGATGACTCAATCTCCTGCAAACAATCAATTTAATCAAAACCATTCATACCTTCAACCGAGCAGTACTTTATTGCCGCCTGCTGGTGCGGAAGTCATCACAACAGCATGTGACTATTGTATTGTTGCGTGTGGTTACAAAGTCTATCGTTGGCCTGTGAGTAGCCCTTCAGGAGGGCCTGCTGCAAGTGAAAATGCATTTGGTGTCGATTTCCCGGTTCATGCTCTGCAAGCTTGGGTTTCGCCACAGCAACATAATATTATTTCGCATAATGGCAAACCACACCATGTGGTGGTGGTAGCGGATAAAGATATCCAGGTCGTCAATAAAGGCGGTGATTCTTCGGTTCGTGGTGGACTGCTCGCAAGAAAGCTCTATAACCCAGAAACACCAACCAAAGATCGATTGAAGCAACCGCTTGTTCGAATTAATGGACAGTTGCAACCAGTTGAGTGGGATTTCGCATTGGATATAGCAGCCCAAGTCGGCCGTCATGTGATTGATATGCACGGTTCAAACAGTTACTGCGTGAAAACCTATTCCTATCAGTATATTGAAAACACCTATGCGATAACAAAGTATGCATTGCGTCATGTCAATACCGCGAACTTTTCGTTTCATGACACGCCGTCAGATGTCACCGCAACCCCAGGGTTTCGAGATGCGGGTTTTGATAATTTCGCTCCCAGTTATGATGATTGGGGCGCGGCAGACACCTTAATGATCTGTGGGACGGACCCGTATGAGACAAAAACCATCATCTTTACCCAATTCATTATGCCTGCGGTTCATCGTGGGATGAAAACCGTGATTTTGAACCCTCGTGAAACCGCTGGAATAGCGTGGCTCAAAGCTCAAGGTGGATTGCACCTCGATATTAATCCCGGTAGCGATAATCTTGTGATTGGTGCAATTGCTCGAGTGATCTTAGAGCAAGGCTGGCAAGACAATGAGTGGATTGAAAATTGGGTCAATAATAAATGGGAATCGAGCTCAGGTTTTGGTCAGGGTACTCGTAATACGCCATGGCAATGGAGAACCACTTGGGGCAAATTCCAAACGAATGGCTTTGATGATTATAAGCAATGGAATTTGGAGCAGAAAGAGTACGCACCTGAGTATGCCGCATCGATCGCGGGTATTGATGTCGAGAAGATCCACAAAGCCGCTGAGATGTTGGCAATGCCAGTAAACGGTCAAAGAGTTAAAGCATCAATTGGTATAGAGAAGGGCTTTTATTGGTCGAACAATACCGGAAATACCAACGCCATCGCCTCCCTTGCAACGATCATCGGTACTGGTGGCCGAGAAGGGCGTGTGATAGGTCGATTTGGTGGGCATCAACGCGGTGGGTTAGCGGGTGGGAAACTTCCAAGAAACAAGTCACCTGAAAAAGTCGCAGGCAGACGCAGACGCTCAATAGACACCGATAGATATCTCTATTCCGGACATACTCGTATGGCACATGTTATTGGTACAACATGGATTCAAGCTATGTGTGGCAGCTATGGGTTGAAAGAGAAATTCACTGACTTAACGACACGTAACCCTCACCAAGCGACGCGACGTGATAAACAGCACATTATAGATACACTCAAAAAGCGTGCAGATTCCGGTGGAATGGTCGTCATCAATCAAGATATTTATTTACGTGATCCTATTGGTAAACAATTCGCTGATATCATCTTTCCGGCCGCGACTTGGGGGGAAGAGGATTTCATGCGCGCTAATGGTGAGCGTCGTCTACGCCTTTACCAAAAGTTCGCTGATGCGCCGGGTCAGGCTAAGCCAGACTGGTGGATTGTTGCTCAAATGGCTTCGCGAATGGGGTACGACGGGTTTGATTGGCAAAACTCGAATGACGTAGCCGAAGAGTCATCACGATTTAGCCGTGGTAGCCGTAAAGATTTCAATATGATCAAAGTTGCAGCACATGCTGAAGGGAAAACTCTTCATCAAAAGCTCGCTGAATTTGGTACTGAAGGGATTCAAGGGCCTGTTTTTTATAACTATGATACCAAAAAGCTGATTGGCACTAAGCGCTTGCATGACACTGAAATGAGTTGGGATGATTTGGTCGACAAAGGGCTACAGGATGGGCCTCAAGGCGCCAATATTATGCGTAAACAGCTCACTCAATTTAATAGTCAGACGGGGAAGGTCAATCTTCAAAAACATCCTTGGGATCTGTTTAGTGATTTCCATGCTTGGCTTACTCCCCAAAAGGACGAGTTGTGGTTCTCGAATGGTCGTATTAACGAAATTTGGCAGTCAGGGTTTGATGATATCGAGCGCAGGCCTTACATCACTCATCGCTGGCCTGAAAACTGGATTGAAGTTCACCCAGAAGATGCGGAAAAGCGGGGCATAGAAGCCGGAGATGAAGTGCTTGTGTACTCGGAGCGGGTGGCCAATTTTAAAGATACGATTCTGGGTATCGAGTCGGACGATTTTCAGTTTAGTAACCTAATGAAAAATGGTCACATTCAACTGGATTACGCGGAGATTAAAGCCGTTGTGATTGTCACCTCAGCCACGAAAAAAGGTGTGTTGTATTGCAATATGATGGACATGAAGAACCCAGCGAATGCTTTAACTACAAGGGTAGTTGACCAAATCAGTGGTAACTACAACTACAAAATGGGCGTCGCCAAAATAAAGAAAATTGGCGAATCAAAATATAAGCGTGAGTTTGAAGGGTTCTCCTTTGCACCACGTAACATTGTGTAAGGGAAGTTTATGTTTGGCGTATTATTGGTTTTGCATGTCTTGGCTGCCACCATTTGGACGGGAGGGCACATTATTCTCAGCGTCGTTATCCTTCCTAAAGTCTTGAAACACCGTTCTCCAGAAATGTTATTGGAATTCGAGCAAGGGTACGAAAAGGTGGGAATGCCTGCTTTGGTAGTTCAAGTGGTGACCGGGTTGATGCTCGCTTATCACATGTTGCCGGACGTTAGCTTATGGTTTGATATGTCGATTCCATTGGCTCATGGCATTGCCGCTAAATTGACGTTGCTGTCTCTGACGGTATTGCTAGCCCTAGACGCACGCTTTCGTGTGATTCCAAAACTATCGAAGGACAACTTGGTTGATATGGCGCTGCACATTGTGCCGGTGACCATTATTTCAATTTTGTTTGTGGTTGTCGGAGTGTCATTTAGAACGGGTTGGCTAGTTTGATCTGTTTTTACGTTTAGTGCGGAATATTTGACAATGTCTAAGTTAGATAAGTTAGATAAGTTAGATAAGTTAGATAAGTAACAAGAAACAGCGCCAATTCGGCGCTGTTTCTTGTTACTGACCCCTTAGCCTGTCTTCAGGCTGGCATTCCTATCACACATCAACAGAGAGTTGATGCTTCAAGACAGGGACAAAGGTTATTTAATTTTTTGCTCTGCTTGATCGAGCAAGCCTTGCATCTTTTTCTGAGCTCTGCGACTCACACGTTTTTTGGCCGCGGTGCGAGCTTCTTCTAAGTTAACACTTGGATCACCAACAACCACGAGCGCCACCATTCCGTGTCTGTGGTGCACTTTACATTTGATTCCGTACACTCCGGGCTTATCAAAAGTGACTTCCTGAGCGTTTGACCCGGATATCATAAGAGGTTTAGCTCCGTCAGGAAGCATCCCTTGAATGCTATGAGCAGTATGAGAGCCAACGGTTCCTTTAAAAAGCACCTTGTCACCAGGTTCGATTTCTACGTAATCAGGAATGAATTGATACATCTTGTCGATGTTTTCAGAATTCATGTCCATCACTTGTTTGATGACCTTTGTTTCAGCAAACGCAGGGGCTGCAATAATAGATAGGATTAGTAAAATTAGGCGCATCGTATTCACTCTATTAAATAAGAATTATTTTCAACAATGCTAATTTATTCAGGGTTTGGTTGGAAGTTGATTTTTACATCACACATGTGAATCAAAAGGGTTCTTGTGTTAGATCAAGCAAACAAACCGATGACCCAAGCTATAAACTGAATTCATCACGACATTAAAGGGCGAACAGCTTTGTTTACATTCCGAATAGGTAGGAGTGGTTTTCACAATTACACATAGTTTTTCACGCAAACGGTGTTCTACATGTATTTATAGGCTTCTATATATATTTATAAGAACCTAAATGAAAATGATTGTCATTTACTTACGTTGTTGGTAACCTATTGTGAAACTTTACAACATTCCTCTTAATGCACTGAAGTGTATATAAAACCCCGCTAAACCCTATGTAAATTATGGTTATTCGTTTGCTTTGCTTGTTAATTAAGCATATCTACCTCTTTTGTTCTACCCCTTTAGGGTAGTTTGTTTTCGTAATTGATTTACATCATATTTTCATTTTCTTTCATAATTCATTATTCGCTCAGTTAAGAAATATATAACCTTCAGGAATTCTTATGAGCAAGATGAAGCTAGTCGTAATCGGTAACGGGATGGTCGGTCATCGCTATATCGAAGATTTAGTCGAGAAGACAGATGTTGCAAACATGGACATCACGGTGTTCTGTGAAGAACCACGTGTTGCGTATGACCGTGTGCACCTTTCTTCTTACTTTTCACACCATACTGCAGATGAACTTTCTTTGGTAAAAGAAGGCTTCTACGAGAAACACGGCATCAACATGCTGATCGGTGAACGTGCTATCAACGTTAACCGTGAAAAGAAAACAGTTTACTCAAGCACTGGTCGTGAAATTCAATACGACAAACTTGTTCTTGCGACTGGTTCTTTCCCGTTTGTACCGCCAATTAAAGGCCACGAAGGTAAAGACTGTTTTGTTTACCGTACTATCGAAGACTTAAAAGCTATCGAAGCGACGGCAAAGAACTCAAAGTCTGGTGTTGTTGTTGGTGGTGGTCTACTTGGTCTTGAAGCGGCTGGTGCACTAAAGGCATTAGGTGTGACGACTCACGTTGTAGAGTTTGCTCCCAAGCTTATGGCAGAGCAGCTTGATCTTGCTGGTGGTAATCAACTTCGTCAAAAAATCGAACGTATGGGCGTAAACGTTCATACAAGTAAGAACACGCTTGAAATTGCTCCTGAAGGCACTGAAGCTCGTAACGTAATGCGTTTTGCAGACGGTACAGAGCTAGAAACTGATTTCATCGTATTCTCTGCTGGTATTCGCCCACAAGACAAACTTGCTCGTCAAATGGGCCTAGGTATTGCGCCTCGCGGTGGTATCGAGATTAACGATCACTGTCAAACGACAGACAAAGATATCTACGCTATCGGTGAGTGTGCATCTTGGAACCAAACGTTCTACGGTCTAGTGGCTCCTGGTTACAAAATGGCGACCGTTGCGGTTGACCACGTTGTTGGTAACGAAAGCACATTTGAAGGTGCAGACATGTCTGCGAAGCTTAAGCTTCTTGGCGTGAAAGTAGGTTCTATCGGTGATGCTAACGGCCGCACTCCAGGTTGTAAGAGCTACGTTTACCAAAACGAAGAACAAGAAATTTACAAGCGACTAATCGTTTCTGAAGACAACAAGAAGCTGCTTGGTGCGGTAATGGTCGGTGATACGTCTGACTATGGTGATCTTCTTCAGCTAATGCTGAATGAAATCGACCTGCCAGAGCATCCAGATGCATTGATTCTTCCTGCTCACGCGGGTGCTGAAAAGCCAACACTTGGCGCGGATTCTTTACCAGAAACTGCCGTTATCTGTTCTTGTTTCGATGTAACTAAAGGCAAGATTGCACAAGCCGTTGCTGAAGGTCACCATACAATTGGTGATATCAAAGCAGTAACTGGTGCTGGTACTGGCTGTGGTGGTTGTATTCCACTTGTGACTTCAGTACTGAACGCTGAACTTGCTAAAGCCGGTGTTGAAGTGAAGAACGACGTATGTGAGCACTTTGCTTACTCTCGCCAAGAGCTTTTCCACTTGATTCGTATCGAAGAAATCAAAACATTCGATGAGTTACTAGAGAAATACGGTAAAGGCTACGGCTGTGAAGTATGTAAGCCTCTAGCGGGTTCTATTCTTGCTTCTTGCTGGGGTGAGCACATCCTTAAGCCTGAGCTAGTGAAACTGCATGATACCAACGATAACTTCCTAGGTAACATCCAAAAAGACGGTACTTACTCTGTTATCCCTCGTATGGCAGGTGGTGAAGTAACGCCTCAAGCACTAAGCGTTCTTGCTGATGTAGCGGCTGAATACAACCTGTACACCAAGATCACAGGTGCACAGCGTATCGGTCTATTCGGTGCTCAAAAAGATGACTTACCAGCAATCTGGAAGAAGTTAGTTGCTGCGGGCTACGAAACAGGTCAAGCGTACGCGAAGGCGCTACGTATGGCTAAGACATGTGTCGGTTCAACTTGGTGTCGTTACGGCGTTCAAGATTCAGTTGGCCTAGGTGTGATGATCGAGAACCGTTACAAAGGCATCCGTACTCCTCATAAGATGAAGTTTGGTGTGTCTGGCTGTACTCGTGAGTGTGCTGAAGCTCAAGGTAAAGACTTAGGTATTATCGCGACTGACGCAGGTTGGAACATGTACGTATGTGGTAACGGTGGTATGAAGCCTCGTCACGCAGACTTACTTGCAAGCGACCTAGACCAAGAAACGCTGATCAAATACATCGACCGTTTCATGATGTTCTACATCCGCACGGCTGCGCCACTACAACGTACTTCGGTATGGATGGACAACCTAGAGGGTGGTGTTGACTACCTACGTGAAGTGATTGTCGACAACAAGCTTGGCATCAATGACCAACTTGAAGCGGACGTAGCTGGCCTTGTGGGTAACTTTGCTTGTGAGTGGACTGACACTATCAACGACGAAGCTCAACTTAAGCGCTTCTCACACTTCATCAATGCTGACGACCGTGATGAAAACGTTGTGTTTGTTGACGATGGCCGAGAACAACACCGCCCAGCAACATTCACAGAAAAACACCCAGAAGCGAAGGGCGATATCCTTCACGTTGAACTGGTTTAATTGGGAGACGACATCATGGCATTTACCAAAGTTTGTAAGATCGAAGACATTATTCCAGGTACCGGTGTTTGTGCGTTGGTTGGTGGTGAGCAAGTTGCTATTTTCCGCCCAACTAAAGCCGAAGAAGTGTTCGCTATTAGTAACACTGACCCGTTTTTTCAATCAAACGTTTTATCTCGCGGTTTAACGGTTGAGCACAAAGGTGAGCTTTGGGTGGCAAGCCCACTTAAGAAGCAACGCTTTAACCTAGCAACAGGTGTGTGCATGGAAGACGAGAGCTTCAGTGTAAAAGCGTATAAAGCTCGCGTTACTAAAGGTGCTGTAGAAGTTTCAGCATAGTTAGTTCGAAACCATAGCTAGTGCGAAACCATAGCTAGTTCGAAACTTCGACACAGTTACTTAGCAAGATTTGATAGATCAAGGGTTCTAGTTATCGACATTGCCTTAATTCGGCAACTAGAACCTTTTCCTATCCGATTTCAACTTTTAATTTTAACTTTTTAAGGACAATCTTATGTCTACTGATTTTAAACCAGCAGAATTCGTTCAAACAATGATCGATGTAGGTGAAGCGAAAACGAAAACAAGTACTCGTGATCTACTGATTCGAAGCACAATGGCAGGCATCATTCTTTCTCTTGCTGTTGTAGTGGCAATCACGACTATCGTGCAAACAGGCATTGGTATTGTTGGCGCTCTTGTGTTCCCTGTGGGCTTCGTCATTCTAAGTGTAATGGGCTATGACCTAGTAACCGGTGTATTTGGCCTTGCTCCTTTAGCGAAATTTGATAACCGTCCAGGTATTACTTGGGGTCGTATTTTACGTTGTTGGGGTCTTGTTGGTCTTGGTAACCTTATCGGTTCTTTAATTGTTGCAGTGTTAGTGGCAATTTCACTTACAGGTAACTTCTCTTTAGAACCAAACGCAGTTGCTCAAAAGTTCATTGCTGTTTCTACAGGTCGTAGCCTAGGGTTTGAAAACATGGGCATGGACGGCTGGATCACATGTTTCGTGCGCGGCATCTTCTGTAACCTAATGGTTTGTCTAGGTGTGATTGGTAACATGACTGCACGTACAGTTGCTGGTCGTGTAGCAATGATGTGGTTCCCGATCTTCATCTTCTTCGCACTTGTATTTGAGCACACAGTTGTAAACATGTTCCTATTCCCACTGGGTATGATTCTTGGCGCTGACTTCGGTATCGCGACATGGTTGAACTTCAACCTTATCCCAACAATCTTAGGTAACATCGTTGGTGGCCTACTGTTAACGTGTGTTCCTCTATACCTGACTCATGCTAAAACAGCTCCTTCTCTAGGCGCGAAGTAATACGGTAAACGTAAGTTAGTATGAGATTGAAAGCCCCAACAACGTGTTTGGGGCTTTTTTAGTTGGAAAGCTGTCAGTGTATTCTCGGGCAGACAACATCTTAGTTATCATAGATGCGTTGTTTGCTATTGAGCAAAACATCCGCAATAGATTGTTTTGTTATAATTATTTCTATCTTCGTTAGTATTTAGACTGAATATTTATTTCAACACCTGATAGTCTAAGAGTTAAGGATTTTGATAAGTCATTATGAATACAGTGACTTATCACATAGATTGAAGCTTGAGATAAAACAAGCAAACCTTCGGAGCGCAGAATGTCAGAAGTATCGTCATCGAATGTTAAAGAAGTAAGCAATGGATTTGTTTCATTGGTAGGTGCAGGTCCGGGCGACCCAGACTTACTTACACTAAAAGCCGCACGAGTGATTCAACAAGCAGACGTTTTGGTTTATGACCGCTTGGTATCAAAAGATATCTTAGCGATGGCTAATCCAGAAGCTGAAATGTTGTATGTGGGTAAGAAGCTCGATCATCACTGCGTGCCACAAGATCAGATCAACCAACTATTGGTGACCAAAGCACAAGAAAACAAGCACGTTGTGCGTCTAAAAGGTGGTGATTCGTTTATCTTTGGCCGTGGTGGTGAAGAGTGCGAAACGTTAGCTGAGAATGACGTGAGATTTGAAGTGATTCCTGGCATTACTGCAGCCGCAGGAGCGACCGCATATGCGGGAATTCCATTGACTCACCGTGACCACGCGCAAAGCGTACAGTTTATTACGGGTCATTTGAAGAAAGGTGGCGAAGATATTGACTGGCGTTCTCTTGCTCAACACAACCACACGATCGTGTTTTACATGGGCTTGAAAGAGAGTCCGAATATTCAGAAGAATTTACTCGATAACGGTATGCGAGAAGACATGCCAGTTGCGATTATCGAAAATGGCACTCGCCAAGAGCAGAAAGTGTTTAGAGGTGGGCTACGTGACCTAGCTGATCTTGCTGGCGTTGCAAAGAGCCCTGCACTGATTGTGGTTGGAAGTGTTGCTCAGCTCCATGAAAAACTGGCTTGGTTTAACAAGCAGGCTTAAGTGATTGATGATCAAGCTTAGCTGACTAAGAATCAAATACTGCAGCGGCTACTCTGTCGCTGCATTTCTTGTTGGCGCATGGGCATTTCGTCAATAATATTGGTGATTAAACTCCAGTCGGTTTTACCACTCCACCTGTGTTTCTCTTTCCCGTCTTTGCCAATCAACACGGCAGTGTGTGAACCTTTGGGTATTCCATAACTGTTAGTCACTGCATCCAAATTAAACTCTTCAACTAACCATGCAGGAACGGTGTAGCCGCTTTCGGCGATGACCATGATTACTACATCTCGCTCGTCCAATTGACAATTGTTAATCAAGACTTCATTGAGAAACTCTTTTACGATCGAATCTTCTGTTGGAGCGAAATAAATAACACTGCGGTGTGGCAGAGCCTTGGAATGAGAGTAGGCTGGGTAGGCGTGTAACGAGTTGACCGACAGAATCATAAACATAACCGTGCTTGTTATTAGAGCGTTCAGTGGTTTGGAAATTACGTTTGTTCCCGATGCCTTAGTTATCGCTGCCTTAGTTATGGCAGCGTTAGTTATTGCCGCGCAGCAACGTGTCAATACTGAGTCAAAGGTGTCGCTGCCAAGGCATGATCTGATTATTTGTCGGTACTGCATGTTCCACCTTCCTCGGTAAACTCAAACAAGCTCTAAGTTAATGGCAACTACGTTAAGCTAGCAATAGCTACGCTAAGCCAATAATAAGTACGTTAAGCATAGCTAATGAGTTCATTTTTATTAAATAAAGCGACTCGCATTTTAGAAGTGAATAGAATAGGGTATACGGAAAATCTAAAGGTATGAATTTATGGAAAACATAGCAATTTTGGTCGACGTTCAGAACGTTTACTATACTACACGTGATAAATACCGTTCTAACTTCGACTATAACCAGTTTTGGTATGTTGCCACGGAAGGACGTAACGTTGTCGAAGCCAATGCTTACGCAATCTCAAGCCAAGATCCTAAACAGCGTCAATTCCACCATATTCTTCGTGGTGTTGGTTTTAATGTGAAGCTAAAACCGTTTATTCAGCGTCGTGATGGTAGCGCCAAAGGGGATTGGGATGTCGGTATCGCGTTAGATGCGATAGAGCTTGCGGAGACGGTTGATACGATTGTTTTGGTATCGGGTGATGGCGATTTTGAAATCTTGGTAGAACGAATCAAAGAGCGCTTTGGAAAACCTGTTGAAGTGTATGGCGTTCCTGGGTTAACAGCTCAAAATCTTATCGATTCTGCCTCAAAATTTGTACCGATTGAAAAAGATTTTCTTCTATAGAGGAAATCACGCACTTTATAATTGAAATCAATAATAACGATAATTAGAATGCAAACAGTTCTTATTTATCGGTGTGTGAAATGTCTCGTGTTTTAGTTGTTGATGATGATATTCAGTTGTGTGAGTTACTGGGTGAAGTGTTGGAAAATGAAGGGTATCACGTTGATACCGTTCATTGCGGTGAATCAGCTCTAGAGTTTATTCAATCAAATCCTGTTGATTTAGTCTTACTCGATGTGATGCTCCCTAATTTAAGTGGTATTCAAGTCGCAAGACGTATTTGTCAGCGTTTTGCTACTCCTATCCTTATGCTAACTGCGCTTAATGATGATGCCTCCATGCTAGATGGCTATCAAGCCGGGGCAGATCAATACATCGCTAAGCCTTTCAATGTTCCTGAGCTTTTGACCCGGATTAAGGTGATCTTACGCCGAGTTGGGTTTGAGCGACAAAGACAATCAATGGCTTCATCTAATCAAGGTTTGTGCGAGCAACTTACCCGTTTACCTTTAACCGGCACTGAAAAAGAGTTGCTCGATTATCTGATCAAAAATAATGGCATCGTTGTATCAAAATCTGACTTGCAAGTACATGTATTGAAGAAAGAACTGTGTCCATTCGACCGTAACTTAGATATGCATATCAGCAACATACGTCGAAAATTGGTGCAGGCTGGCTTATCAAAGCAACATATTAAAACTGTGCGCGGTCAAGGCTACAGCTACCTAGAGTCGGTAGGAGCATGAGTAACTGGTTTCTACGGTGCCCTGATTTCGTTATCAAGCGTAAGGATGGCTTAACGTTTCAGCTGTTCAGTTGCCTGACCGTGATTTTAGTCAGTATCCTCATCCTTCAAGGTGTCGCAGAACGAGCGCTGATGAAAGCCTTGTTGAAGGTACCTGAACCTGTCAAAGCTGAAATGTTGGATTTGGCTTATCAAGCTAATGTACTGATCGAAGAAGGGGACATGGATGAGCTTGCCGACTGGGGCAATGCCCAACGTTATTATTTATTCATTATCGATGAAAACAACCGACCTATTACCCACCGACACATGCATCCGCATTTTGAATTTAAGTTGAAGTACCTGCGTACATTAGACCATCAACTCAGTGATCGTGTGAGTAAGCCTATCTTCGGCTTGCCACTTGATAACGGCAATACACTCGTGATCCAACTGCCAGGGCAGTTTCATCCAGCAAAATCCTTTGCTCCGTATTCCTATGCGCTGAAAGCTGTGATTGCTTTGATCGTGTTATCGCTCTTTTCCATTATTATGGCGAAAAGTCTGCAGCAGCCACTCGATCGTTTAAGGGAGGCCAGTCGAAGGCTCGCACAAGGAGACTTTTCAGTGAGTGTCGTGTCTGAGTTGGATTCAACTACACGTGAATTCAATGAGCTTGCCAATGATTTTGACCATATGACCTTTGAGATTAAGTCTCTGGCTGAAAAGCAGCGTCGTTTGATTCGTGATGTATCACATGAGTTGAGGACACCGTTAGCAAGGCAGAATCTCGCATTACATTTACTACGTAGTAAGGTCGATGAAAAAAGTATGGGTTTACTCGAACGGATGGAAAGCGAAACGGAAGAGATGAATAAGCTGGTGGGTGAAATTCTTGAGTTCAGCCGCCTAGAAACCTCTCGTTATGATTCTAAGTTAACTCCAATGCATCTTGAGCAGTATTGCTCAATGCTCATTGTACAGATGCAAAATGACTTGAAACCTAATCAAACTTTGACTGGTGATTTGGAAACAGCAACATCAATGGTTAATGTTGATGAGAGGCTACTTTTGAGGGTGATCAGTAACCTTGTAGGAAATGCGATCAAATACGCAGGGGGCAATGCGGATATTGTCGTTAAGACCTACGGGCAGGTTAATGATAAGCGTTACAGTGTCATTTCTGTGGAGGATGATGGTGAAGGTATTCCAGATAACAAGATTGCAGATATCTTTGACCCGTTTACCCGCATCGAGTCAGCCAGAGATAAACAGTCTGGTGGTTACGGTCTTGGACTCGCGATCGTTAAGGAATCTATGGGAGTGATGAATGGGCATGTTACCGCTGAGAACAGAGAAGGTGGGGGACTTAGAGTGAACCTTATGTTTCCTATCGTAGATTAAGCTTTAGGCTCAGCATTCACGCTCAGCCCCTGTAATGAGAAAATAGATGAGAGTTGAATCGTTTCGGCTCAAAGTGAACCCAATAAAAAACGCCACTGTATCAGCAGTGGCGTTTTTGTATACACGCTTTTCATTATCAGGCTAAGGCACAGCCATTAATTGCGCCTTGGCTTGAAAGTAAGAGCACCAGAGAAGCTAGATTATGCCTGTTGGCGTGCTAGCTTTACTTCTTCTTCTTTCTCACCGGCTGCTGGGTCATTGAAGCGAGCTTCGTCAAAAGATCCTTCAGATTTAGCCACAATGATAGTTACGGCACTATCACCAGTGATGTTTACGGCAGTACGGATCATGTCAAGAAGACGGTCAACACCCATGATTAATGCGATACCTTCGAGCGGCAGTCCAACTTGGTTCAATACCATCGCCAACATAACAAGACCAACACCAGGAACACCTGCAGTACCAACAGAAGCCAGTGTCGCTGTTAGGATCACCATTAGGTAATCT
Source organism: Vibrio sp. FF145 (assembly GCF_041439075.1). Taxonomy (NCBI): domain Bacteria; kingdom Pseudomonadati; phylum Pseudomonadota; class Gammaproteobacteria; order Vibrionales; family Vibrionaceae; genus Vibrio; species Vibrio sp. FF145. The sequence goes on along the minus strand of NZ_JBGONH010000015.1, from coordinate 64,321 downwards.
CCCATAGTCAGGTCGATGTTATACGCTTGTGCGATAAACGCCGTTGCAACACCCTGCATGATAGCAGTACCGTCCATGTTGACAGTTGCGCCTAGTGGAACTGTGAACGAAGCGACTTTGTTGTCTACGCCCATGCGGTTTTTAGCCGTTTCCATTGTCACTGGAATCGTTGCGTTTGAAGATGCTGTTGAGAATGCAAACATGATTGCATCTTCCATCTTACGTAGGAACGTAATTGGGCTAAGGCCTGTAAACCCTTTAAGCATCGCACTGTAAGTTACTAAACCGTGTAACAGTAGAGTACCAGCTAACACTAAGAAATATTCCGCTAGGTTCCAAATTGCGCTTAAACCAAGGCCAGAGAACAGCTTCGCCATCAAGAAGAACACACCGTAAGGCGCAAGGTTCATCAGAAGAGCGACAAGCTTCATGATCACTTCGTTCAAGTCAGAGAAAACCGCGGCGATACGCTCGCCAGGTTTACCCGCTGCACTGATTGCAATACCAAACAACACAGCAAATACGATAACTTGTAGCGTTTTGCCCTCAGCCATCGCTTGAATAGGGTTGGTCGGGAACATGTCGATGATGACTTGGCCTAAAGAAGGAGCATCAGCTGATTTGAAAGAGCTCGCAGCCGTCAGATCCGCACCCGCTCCAGGTTGGAACAAATTACCGATAGTCAGTGCTAGAGTGATAGCAACAGCAGTAGTACCGATATAAAGAGCAAGTGTTTTGCCCCCCATACGGCCAAGAGTTGACAAGTCTTTAAGAGAGCTTGTACCGCACACGAGTGAAACGAAGACGAGTGGTACAACAAGCATTTTTAAACTGGCGACAAAGATCTGTCCGCCTACTTCAAAGAGTCCGTTAACGATGTAGTTGTTAACAAATCCGCTGTCTGCAAAAAGGGATTGAATGGCAAATCCCGTTAATATGCCCACGACCATGCCGAGGATAACTCGACCAGTTAGAGACATAGGTTTCTTGGTATTCATTTAGAACACTCCTTATTATTTATAACTTTGATACCTTTCCAAAGTGAGCAGGAGATTAGCAGTCGGTTGTTTAAATCGAAAAACAAAAAATGAGTTTGGAATTACAGATGTGATCATAATCACTGATAATCGTTCAAATAAAACAAATTAAAACAAAATAATTCACCATTCATTTACATTTATCGAGTGTTTTATACAAAAAATCGTCGTTCTGAAGGTAATAAATAAGATAAGAGGATTTTGTTATAGATGTTTGCTTATTACATTGACTGCGCAAATGGCGGTGTTTCAAAAAGTTTGGCGCAGAGAACCGATTTTTAATTCAAGTGCTCGTTAAATGACTGTATTGAATTGGTTTCTTTTAACTGCAGGTTAACGACTCGTCAGCTCGTCTTTACAAAACTTTACGAATGCAAAGAATGTAAATTTAATGCAAATAGTAATAGTTATCACTTATATTCCCCCTCGAAATAATTCAGTGGTACCGGAAACGGTCTAACGGACACATCGAATAAATAACAAAGTGTTCGTCTAAAAGAATAAAAGTGGAGAAAAGGACATGTTTTCAAAAAAGCCATTGGCTTTAGTGATCGGCGCAGTATTAGCTTCACCAGCAGTATTGGCAGAAGCAGTAAAAACTGACGAGCATATGGTTGTTGAAGGTCGTGATTACGGTTATAAAGCCGACACGAATACAACAGCAATGCGCATGGAGGCGACTCAATTAGAGACTCCAGGACAAGTTACGATTATCAGTGAACAAATCATTGATGAGCAACGCGCAAGCACGCTTGGCGAAGTATTAAAAAATGATGCGTCAATTTCAGCGGGTTCTAAATCAACAAACCGTGAGCGCTTCAACCTACGTGGTTTCTCTCTAGGAAGCAGTTCTGGTTACTTGCGCGATGGCGTTCAACACTGGTCTCATTACCGTCAACCGGTAGAACTACTAGAACGTGTTGAAGTACTAAAAGGTCCTGCAGGTTTGCTCTACGGTAAATCAGCACCTGGTGGCCTTGTTAACATGGTTGCTAAGAAGCCTACGTATGAAACTCAAGTTAGCGTAAGCCAAGACATTGGTTCTGACAGCTACACACGTACTACCGCTGATGTAAGCGGTTCATTGAACGATGATCAAACTCTACGTGCTCGTCTTATTGTTTCACAAGAAAACCAAGACTCTTACCGCACACGTTTTGACGGCACAGATGTAGAGACTGACCGCTTTGTTGGTGGCCTATTTGTTGATTACGATATCAACGAAGATGTGATGCTATCTGCGCATTACGACCGTACTCAAGAGTTGGGTGATCTAGATAACGGCTCAAAGATTGATACGAAAACAGGTAAAGCGATTACCCCAAATACGGTTAATGACCAACGCTTCGCACAAACAGACAACGACGTAGCAAACTACGGTGTGGCTGTTACGGCAAACTTGAGCGATACATGGGCAGTTAAATCGGGTATCAGTCGTCAGTTTTACGAACGTCGCCGTACTGAATCAGATAACGTTATTGATTCAAAGAAAGACAGAAAAACCAAGAAAACACTAGGTTATGGTTACAAAGTGTCAGACCGTCATGATGAGTGGACGTTTGATACGGCTTACGTGGATTTTACTGGTGATGTTGATGCATTTGGTGTGAATCACCGTCTGTTGGTGGGTGCAAATGGGTTGCACTACGATTACAAGCGCCTGTACGTATCAGACTACGCTTGTTTTAACGCTTCAGAAGCAGACACAATGAAAGAGTGTGGCAAAGGCTTTGATATGCCTGCAGACATTCACTATAACAACGATGATTCAGTATCACACTCGAAGAGCCAACACTACGGTCTATATCTTCAAGATTTAGTGACGTTCAATGAGCAGTGGCAAGCACTTGCTGGTGTTCGTTTCGCTTACGATGATACGACGAGCAGTTCTGGTAAAGAAGAGAGCTACAATAACATCCTACCTAAGTTCGGTGCGATTTACTCTCCGGCGCCAAACGGTTCTATTTACGCGGTTTACTCTGAAAGTTTTGAACCTGTAAGTGAGATTTCTGATAAAGATGATGTGAACTTCGGCCAGTCTCAAGATGCGAAGAAAGGTACACTTTATGAGCTAGGCTCAAAGTGGGAACTGTTTGATGAGCGTTTATTCGTATCAGGAGCAGTATTCCAGATCACACAAACGAACATGCAAGTTACAGAAGACCTTCCTGCATCTCATGCAAAAGATACTCGTACTACACAGGTGGGTGAGCAAGTTCACACTGGTGTGGAGCTAGCTGCGACGGGCTACGTGACGGATGCGTTCTCTGTAAGTGCATCAACAATGTTCTTAGATGCTGAATATAAGAATGACCCTGCTCTTAATGGTAAAACACCAGCAGACGTTCCTGAATTTACTGCAAGCATCTGGTCTACTTACGCATTCAACAACGGTACTGATGTAAACCTAGGTGTGTATCACGTAGGTGAGCGTTACACTGAAAGTGCTAACACGTTTAAGAAAGACGCTTACACTCGTGTAGATGCTGGTGTTGCACATACGATTAAGTACGATGAAAACTTAGACTTTGTTGCACGCTTTAATGTAGAGAACTTATTCGATACAGATTACCTAGAAGGCGGCAGCACTCGCGGCGTTGTTGTTGGCGAAGGTCGTAACTACATGGCTACGTTACAGGTAAAATACTAATTTGTTAGTAGGGTACTATTGGTAGCTTAAATATTAAGGGGAAGGTTTCGACTTTCCCCTTTCTTGATTCTGCTATTTAGTAAAAATACCCCTAGCAATGCGAGTGGTTTTTAATGATAATGAGACTGCTTATCAATAAAACTCATTTGTTCTTCTTCTAAAGTAAATGACTACAATTATGAATTTTTTAAAAACTAGCCTAGCACTTGCCATCAGTTTGGTTGCAACGTCATCGATGGCAAACAGCTTGGATCAAGCTCAATCAATTCAAAACAAGACCAATAACGCGTCGGCTTCGAGCCAAAAGGTTATTGATAAAAGCTCACAAGCAACATTATTGCTGCAAGCTGAGGTTGAGCGTCTGCAAGAAGAAGTGAAAAATTTAGAAATCTATCACGATCATCTTGCCGCACTGGTTAAGAGCCAAGCTCAAGAAGCGCAGAGTATTGAAGGGCAGATCGACGAAATCAAACTAACACGTCAAGGTGTTGTGCCTTTAATGTACAAGATGATCGATGGTCTCCAGGAAGTTATTGAAAGCGATCTACCTTTCAAGACAAATAGCCGTCTGCGTCGCGTTGAAAAGCTGAAAGCGATGATGACTCGTGCTGATGTCAGTGATGCTGAAAAATATCGCCGTATTTTAGAGGCGTACCAAATTGAAGTGGATTACGGTATTAAGCTAAGTTCTTATTCAAGTCGTGTCGAGTTAAGTCAAGATAAAGTGCTTGAAGTTGATATTTTGCATCTTGGCCGCATTTCACTGATCGCTCGTAACTTAAATGGTACCCAATATTGGTCTTGGGACCAAAATAGCGATCAATGGCAAGAGTTGGATTCTTCGATGAAATCTGAGTTGGACAAAGCGTACGATATTGCTAATAAGCAAGCGTCTCCAAGCTTAATTACTTTACCTGTTTCTTTAACTGTTGCGGAGGTTAAGTAATGAACTTAAAGCCATTAGCAGCATTGCTTTGCATTACGTCAATTTCATTTTCTGCTTTCTCTGCATCAGACACGACAGCTCAGCTTGTTAACAAAGCAAAATCAGAGAGTCGCACGCAAGCGTCTCATAACGTAATTCGTGAAGCTGACTTTAAAAAGACAGAACAACAACTCAAAGCGATCAAAGCACAGCTTGAAGCTAAACGTAGCTCTATTCAAGGTGCGACCGATGTTCTGACTCAGACATTCAGTGATAACGAAAACAAGCTTGCTCGTTTAGAAGAGCAACTGCGTTTAGAAACAGGTAGCTTAGGTGAGTTGTTTGGCGTTGTAAGACAAAATGCAAAAGACCTTGAACATGAGCTTACGGATACAGTAACTAACGTAGATCGCGCAGCGTATACAGAAACTGTTTATCAAATCGTGGACGCAAAATCATTACCGTCAATGCCCCAGTTAACAGGTCTTTGGTTGAGCATGATGGAGCAAATTCAAGCAAGTTCAGAGATAAGCAAGTCGACAGTTTCACTAGTTAATAGTGAAGGGGTTACTGAAAAGGCAGAAGCTTATCGACTGGGTTCTATTGGCTTAGTTGCTGAGTCAGGTTACGTATGGTGGGATGCTAGACATCAAGATGCGATAGTTTACTTGAAGCAGCCTTCACAAGGTCCAACACTGGCGTCGCTTTCTACTTTAGCTAATGGCGAAGTGTCTAACGTGGTCGTCGATCCCTCTCGTGGATTCATGCTAGAACAATTAGCTTTGGAACCAAGCCTAGTTGATCGTCTGCAAGCAGGTGGCCTAGTTGGTAAAGTTATTCTTGGCTTGTTGGCAATTGGCTTAATCATCGCATTGGTTCGTGGTATTTCTTTGGCTATCGCTCGTCAGAAGATTCGCGCTCAACTTAAAAAACCTGAACAAGTGGGAGACAACCCTCTGGGTCGTGTTCTTGCGGTTTACAGCAAAGAGAAAAATCAAACAGTAGAAGCATTAGAACTGCGACTTTTAGAAGCGGTAGTGGATGAACAAACTCACCTAGAGAAAGGTTTATCAATGCTGAAGCTTCTAGCTGCTCTAGCACCAATGCTTGGCTTGCTAGGTACCGTAACCGGCATGATCGAAACATTCCAAGTGATCACACAGTTTGGCAATGGCGACCCTAAAGTGATGGCGGGTGGTATTTCGATGGCGCTTGTAACAACGGTACTTGGTCTTGTTGCTGCAATGCCACTGCTATTGGCACACAACATTCTGAGTACTCAGTCAGAGAACATTCGAAATATTCTGGAGAAGCAGGGCATTGGCCTTGTTGCTGAGCAGGCAGAGAAGTCTATTGAACCAAGCGCTGTTATTTCACAAGTTGGGACTGCCGCGTAATGGATATTTTGTCGGGTTCTCTATTACCAGCGAGTTGGTTAACGAGTAACTGGCTGCTGTCTTTATCAAACTTTATGGAGCAGGGCGGTTTCGTTCTGTGGTGGCTAGCGGCTGTCGTCCTCGTTTTTTGGGTACTTGTGGTAGAACGTGTGCTTTATCTCGCGTTCTACTTTCCAAAGCAGCGTCAAGCTTGGATTAATCAGTGGCATGAAAGAGAAGATCACTCTTCTTGGCATGCTAAAGCCATTCGTGAAGGTTGGTTGGGGCAAGCGAGTATTTTACTTAACCAAAACTTGAACTTTATTAAGCTGTTAGTTGCTATTTGTCCAATGCTGGGTTTGCTCGGTACCGTAACCGGTATGATCTCCGTTTTTGATGTCATGGCGACTCAAGGAAGCAGTGACCCTAAATTGATGGCTTCAGGTATCTCGTTGGCAACTTTACCAACGATGGCGGGTATGGTTGCTGCATTAGCGGGCATGTTTGTTCATGCTCGTTTAGCGAAAGTCTGTAACCGCTTAGAATTGAAATTAGAAAAATCTTTAAGGAGTCAACGATGAGACTCGGTCGACGTCATTCTAAAAACGAAGAGGCTCAAATAGACCTTACTTCGATGCTTGATATCGTATTCATCATGCTTATTTTCTTCATTGTGACGAGTTCATTTGTTCGTGAATCTGGTGTTGAAGTCAATCGCCCGCAAGCTTCAAATGTAGTGAGCCAAAAAGATGCAGGTATCTTTGTCGCGATTACTTCTGCGAATGACATTTTCATAGATAAACGTGTTGTGGATGTTGAACGTGTTCAAGCGACGTTAGAACACTTGTTGCTAGAACAACCTGATGCTTCTTTGGTTATTCAGGCGGACGAGCATGCTTATAACGGTACGGTTGTTAAAGTGATGGACGCTGCCAAAGGTGCGGGTGTTAAAAACATTGCGCTTGCAGCTGAAAAGCGATGATCTTGGAGGATCTTAATCAATGATTCGCCTATTTCTTGCATTACCTTTAGCGGGAGCGTTGGGTTTAGCACTATTTTCTTTCATGGCTTGGATGGTCGATAATGGACACCAACGTTCGCCAGAAAATGGTGAGACGTTAAGTTTCAACATGGTGATGGTTGAACAAGAACAAGAAGTACAGAGAAGACAACGTGCAGTCCCGGAACAACCCGAAATGCCAGAGCCGCCACCGCAAGCGCAAACGTCTCAGTCGCAAGCTGAAGTAACGCCTCTGAATTCAATGTCTTCACTGTCTTCACTGGATTTGAATACTTCAATTGAAGGCCTAGCGATTAACGCTCCAACATTTTCTGATTTTGGGTCAAATCAACAGGTAATGCCGCTTTATCGAGTTGAACCTCGATATCCAGCAAAAGCGCTAAAGCGTGGCGCAGAAGGGTATGTCATTTTGTCTTTTACAATCGATGAAACAGGACGTTCTGTTGATATTCAAGTTACGGATGCAAATCCACGTCGTATGTTTGAACGTGAAGCGATAAGAGCACTTAAAAAATGGAAGTATCAACCTAAAGTCGTCGATGGAAAAGCGGTAGCGCAGGTTGGTCAAACCGTGAAACTAGAGTTTAAGTTGGCAAAATGATGAAACAGATATGGATATTAGTGGGCTTGTTGATAATGCCCCTTACAGTACCGGCAAAAGAGCTTACCCAATACACCGTTATTCGTGTTCAAAAGGCGAATAAACTTGCTCAAGAGGAGCTGGTTAAACAGGCGATTGAGGTTTTGGCTAGTTTGGAGTTATCTAAAGGCTATGACAAAGCCTATGTCGCTCGCATGCTTGGTGTGTTTTACTGGCAAGATGGTAAAACAGAGACGGCAATCAAGCAGCTTACTTATGCAGTGGATAGTGGCTTATTGGTCGATGAGCAAGCTTGGGTAACGAAACGTATGTTAGCTGATTTGCTGCTTAGTGAGCAGCATTTTAAAGCGGCATTACCACACTATTATGATCTCGTTAAAACAGCACCGGAAACTGAAAAGAAAGACACGCTATGGATGCGAATTGCTCAAGCTGAATACCAAATCGAAAACTGGACGAAAGTACTGGCGGCTATAGGTAATCATAACAAGTTTAATTCAAAACCACAGTTGTCGCCTCTCTCGTTAAAGCTGGGTGCTCAACTACAGTTAAAACAATGGAAGCAATCAATTCCTACGTTAGAAAGTTTAGTTGAACTTCAACCCGAAAAAGACAACTGGTGGCGTCAACTGGTCGGGATTCAGTTAAGGCTAGAGCGTAGCCGAGATGCGTTGAATACCTTAGCGCTTGCTGAGCTACAAGGTGTTGAACTGAATAATTCAGACCGTAGGCTACTTGCTCAACTGTACGCGAAACGAGGCATCCCTGAGCGCGCTGCGCAAGAAATTAGCAAGTTAGATGACGCAAACAGCGATGTTCAACTTCTGGCTGAGCAAGCAACTTACTGGCAGTTAGCGAAAGAGTGGGACAATGCTATTGAAGTGTGGACGTTAGCGTCGAACTTGAACACTCGATACCATTGGAATGTTGCTCAATTATTGGTTCAGCAAGGTTACTACAAGCGAGCTCTGGTTGTTTTAGACAAAGTGAAAGACAAGAACAAGCAAGCTGACGTTGCATTAGCGAAAGTACGTTCATGGTATAAGTTGAAGAACTTAGATAATGCTCTTGCTCAAGCTAAGCGGGCGAACAACATTGAACCGTCTCCTGAGGCTAAAGGGTGGATCAAATATTTGACTCAGCTGAGAACGGTAAGCGAAAGTGGAAACGCCTAATCACATATAGTTAGAAGCTAGAAAACAGAGTACTAAATAAGACAGTGAAAGGGTGTCATTTGAATGTTCAAATGACACCCTTTTTTTGTATTCAATAGACTTAAACCTTAAACCTTGCTGCCTGATCGTTGCTGTTTTTGACTGAGGTAGAATAATACCAATCACAGTAAGTAAGTGATCATAAATAGCGCAGGAAAAATGCTTGAGAACAAGGCGGAAATTTTCGATAAGTAGTTATTCTACAATCAAAATTTCTAACGATGTTATCGAGTGTTTTAACCAGCTAGGATGAACAGTTATTTACTACGATTGGTATAAAGATAAAGAGAATTCAAGTTAAAGGCTGCACATCTCGCCACTGTGTGATCCCGCAATGATCACTCCACTTTGGTCTACAATCCAGTTAATGGTGCAGTCACGATAGGGGTTTTTGAAAGAATGTTGTATTTCACCATTCTCGAGTGAGGTTTGAGTTTCCACCCAAGCAAATGTGCGTGACTCCCAAAATGTAACGGCTTGAGAGTGGGGCGTTAAATACAAAGCTTGCGCATCTGCAATATTGGAACCGATGTAACTCTCGACATGTTCGTCAGTACTAACAATTTGGCTAGTACAAGCCGTTACCAATACAGCCAAAGCTACAATAATACGCATTTCTAAATCCTTTTAAACTTGCATGGTTATGTCTGTTTTATAGTCAATAAGCTTAAACCACTCTTGAGCTAATCGTCATGCCAATGCCCTTGATAGTGATCTCTGTTCTAAATAGCTTCTACATTCCTTTCTTAAATGCACGGAACTCCTACTAAACAGGGCCTTTTATAAGCTCTAGAGCACAGGATATCTACGTTTCCCACTTATATTGCCGCGATTCTTATACGTATACAGTTCGATTGTTCTTCAGTAGATGTTATGTAAATTTCCTTGCGACGCGCAAGAAACGTAAACAATGTAAATTGAATGCCAATACGAATGATTATCAACTAAATTGTCGCCATAAAATCTATAGGTATTGGTTTGTATGTCGTTAAAAAGTAGGGCAGTTCAATCATGGGCTCGTCGACTTCATGTTTATATTTCAATGGCACTGTTGTTTGTTGTTCTCTTCTTTTCAGTGACAGGCATCACCCTTAATCGCCCTGAGCTATTTGAATCCAGCCAACCCAATATCCAACACTCTACGCTAACGCTTCCCACGAATTTGTTTACGATTCAAGACGGTCGACTGAAAGCCGACGAGTCTGCTTTTGAAAAGTTTTTATTTGAAGAAGCAAACCTATCTGGCGTTCCTTCGGGGTTAGATATCTACGCAGAGATTGAAGACGGTGAGTTACTCATCGGTGAAGTGTCTATGGACTTCAAAGGACCTGGCTACAACGCTTCTGTGTTTGTCGATGTGACTTCTGAAATGGTGGAAGTCGAAACAACGAATTATGGCGTTATCGCATTGTTGAATGACCTACACAAAGGCCGTAATAGCGGTGAAGTGTGGAAATGGTTTATCGATATCACTGCGCTACTGATGATCTTCTTTGTACTGACTGGCGTGTGCTTACTGTTACCTAAGAAAAAAACGCTCAATACCTCCATTAAATGGACGGTATTTGGGTCTGCAATCTCACTTGCTATCTATTTTGTCGCCGTACCTTAACCCTCCATTAGGTTGATGAGTCTGCTTGATGAATCAGCTCGAAGAACGAACTAAAGGTTAAACGGATTTAAAAGGTTGTTAAACATGAAAAAAATGAATTGGAGTAAGGCTCTTTTGGCTTTGTCTCTTTTACCTAGCCTTGGAATGGCACAAGCGATTCCTGATACGGCGAAATTGGATGTGAATTTAGAGTTGCCCAAGATTGATACCTCTATGTATGCGCGTCCTTACGTGGCGGTGTGGGTAGAAAACAGTGAACGAAAGTCAGTGAAAACCATTGAGCTTTGGGTCGGTAAAGACGAATGGCTAAAAGACTTACGCAGTTGGTGGAGAAAAGTTGGCCGTTACGATCGTGAACTTGTTGATGCTGTGACTTCTGCAACACGCCCAGCTGGTCAATATCGTTTCGTTTGGGATGGCAAGAGTGACAGCGGTGAAACCCTTGAACAAGGTGAGTACACAGTGCATGTCGAAGTCGTGCGTGAACACGGTGGCCGTAACTACCTTCGCCAAAAAGTATCACTGACAGATTCAAACGCCTCTTATGAATTAAAAGCAACGGAAGAGACGGGGAAAATTATCTTGAGCTACATTGCAAAATAATTAGCACGTCGGATAACACAAGCTGTGCTTTACAAGCGACAGCAAAATCAAAGATTGGAATCGTAGGCGCCATCGAGCGACACGGTTAAAGATTACAAATAATGGAATTGAACATGATGAAACAGACAAAAATAAAGGCGCTTGCTCTTGCAGGTGTAATGGCGTTCGGTCTAGCAGCAACGACGACTGCGCAAGCTCACCCTCGTTGGGTTTTGCCTTCTCATTTCACCGTTTCTAAAGAAGGTGGTGACTGGTTAACATTTGATGTGACGGCATCCCACGGTACGTTTGTTTTTGATAAGCCTGCAGGAAGTGATAAAGCATTCGTTATCATGCCTGATGGTCGTAATGAGCGTCCTAACTTCGTTGTAAAAGGCAAGCGTCGCTCAATGTTTGATTTCTATTTTGAGGAAGAAGGTACACACAAAGTAGCAATCAACAACGAACCAACGTACTGGACACAGTACAAAGCGGGTCGTCGTGACACAGTAAAATGGATTAAAGCGACTAAAGCTGAGCGTGATGCCTTATTACCTGAAAAATCACGTGACGTGGTAACTCAAGTCGGTTTCACTCGCGCAGAAAGTTACATCACAGTAGGCAAGCCAACAGATTCAGTTTTCAAAATTGAAGGCAAGCTTCTTGAAATGAAGCCGGTTACACACCCTTCAGACATCGTTGAAGGCGAACCAGTGACATTCCAATTCTTCTACAACGGTGAAATCCAGAAAGACGTGAAAGCGGAAATTACTCGTGAAGGTACGCTTTACCGCAATCACCAAGAGCAGATTGATGTAGTGAGTGATGAAAACGGTGAAATCACGTTTACTCCAGACGTAGCGGGTCGTTACGTAATGAAAGCGAACTACAAAGGTGAGTTGGTTGACAACCCACTGGCAGACAAAGCAAGTACGAATGTGCATCTGACGTTCGAAGCATTGCTTCAATAGTCGGTTTTATCGGGAGAAAGCTCCTGATTATTAGATAAAAAAAGACAAGGGCTCATTAGAGCCCTTTAACGGTCAGTATACCACTGAAAATTTGTAACGTGGCGAGGGTACGAACGATGAAAATAACAATAAAAGCAAACACCATAATTGCCCCGTGCTTGGCTCTGGGGCTTGGTTTAGTGGCATTACCTGCGCAAGCACACTTTCCATTGATGAGCTGTTGGTTTGAAGGAAAAACGGTTGCCTGTGAGGCGGGTTACTCTGATGGTAGTAAAGCGATAGATTACGCAGTCGCAATGTACGACTACGAAGATAACTTGATAGCGAAAGAGATGACGGATAAACGCTCAATTGTTGAATTTCAAAACCCAAATTCTGAGTTTTACCTCGTGTTTGATTCAGGTCACGAGTTTCCTGTTGAAGTCGACGTTGTAGAGATCAAAGAAAAATGATGATTCAAAGTGTACGCGCTGACACAGGCGGAAGAGAGGGCAAGTGGGTTGGCCTAATCATTATATTTATCCTTTGTTTTGCGACGGTTGCTATTCCGTTTAATCAAGCAGAATCTCATATCGAAGTGACCCTTGATCACCAAGTCTTAGTGACTGATGTTGAGCAAGAAAACTTGGCGATGCTGTCAGAACTCCGTTTGGCTCATGAAGAGATTCGAGATCTTCGCATGGACTTAGACGGCGAATGGCCAAGCGTTGTGTCGCTGAAAGACGAATGGGTCGCGCCTTTTGTTGAAGACCAGAGTTGGAAGCGCAAAGGTTCTCATACTTGGTTATTGGACGAGCGTGGTTATTACTTCTCTACGCCAAGTGAATACGCTACACCAAGCGAACAAGCTACGCCAAACACTCATGGCTTCGCGGACTCCTTTGTTTTGAACGCGAACAGTGTTTCTCCGGAAATCTGGATTTTCTTTGGTGGTGTCGCAAGCCAACCTACTCAATTTGATGAAAATACATTGGAATCCGCAGGCTGGAAATTGGTGGTGAATGAGTCAGAAGTTGCTGATCAGCATGAAGCTTCTTCACATTAATCCCGGACTCTCGAAAAACAAAATGCTGACTAATAATAAGAGATTTACTATGCGATTCATGACTCTATTGATGTCGTTAATAGCGGTGCTATCGACACCCAATGCATTGGCAAAAGAATACACAGTCGACAGCGACAAGTTGACGATAGGTATTACCCTACAGCCTTACTATAGCTACGTAAAAGCTGTGGTAGGTGACAAAGTGAACATCCTTCCTTTGGTTGATGCTGGCTTTAACCCACATAACTACTTACCACAACCGAATGACTTGAAGCGATTGAGCCAGATGGACGCAATCGTGGTAAACGGTATTGGCCACGATGACTTCGCACTAAAAGTCATTTCAGCTGCGCAACGTGATGATTTAATGGTTATTGAAGCGAACAAAGAAGTACCTCTACTTCCTGCATTAGGCCAGTCTGTTGGCCAAGGCGCGGTGAACCCACATACGTTTGTTGGACTTTCTACAACAATCCAAAAGGTGTACACCATCGCGAGTGAAGTTTCTAAACTCGATCCAGACAATGCAGCTTTTTATCGTAAGAATGCACGTAAGTACGCCAAGCAATTTCGCTTTATGAAGCGTGATGCGATGTTGTCATTAGGTGAACTCGATACATCAGGTATGAAAGTGGCGACCACGCACAATGCTTATGGCTATATCCTTCAAGAGTTTGGTGTGGATGTTGCAGCGGTGATTGAGCCTGCACACGGTGTTGAACCAAGTGCGAGCCAACTGCAAGATACGATCGAGAAAATCCGCGCATCAGGCATTGATGTTCTGTTCTACGAGTTAAACATGCCAAACCGCTTTGTTGACACCATTGAAGCAGAAACAGGCGTTCAGCTTTACCGTTTCTCTCACATGACGCACGGTGAGTATCAAGACGATAAGGTAGAAGTTGAGATGAAGAAGAACTTAGAAACGTTAATCGAAGCAATGAAATTTGCTGCGGCTAACCAGGCTAAAAGCGGGAAGGCGTAATGCAAGGTCCATCGATTTCAATCAACCAACTCGGTCTGCAATACGACAACAACGTGATTCTTGATGATATCACGCTAGATCTTAAAGCGGGTGAGTGCCATGTGATCATGGGGCCAAACGGCGGAGGAAAAACCTCTTTGCTGCGTTCAGTTCTTGGTTTGACGCCTTTCTCTGGTCAAATCAATATTCATTGGCCAGAAAAGCCAAGCATTGGTTACGTTCCTCAAAAAGCGACCTTCGAATCGAGCTTACCTCTGACGGTAATGGATTTCGTCCTGCTTAACCAAACTCGAATTCCACTGTTTTGGCGTCGTAAGTCTAAGCAATTGGATCTTGCATTAGCGCAACTCGACCGTGTTGGTATGGCGACTCGTAGCGACCGCCGTATGGGGCAGCTATCGGGTGGTGAGCAGCAACGCGTGTTGTTTGCTCAAGCGTTGTTGGATAACCCAAGTTTATTAGTGTTGGATGAACCTACGACTGGCATGGATGAGCAGGGCGTTCGTTATTTAGAATCGCTAGTTCGTGAATGCGTTAATGAAGGGCGTACCATTCTTGCTGTTCACCATGATGTAACCGCAGTACGTCGTCTTGAAGCGAATGTACATGTTGTGAATCGATTCTTGGTGGATAGTGGTCCACATGAACAAGTACTACACCCTACTAAAATCGAGAGTCTGTTTCAGCACTATAGCAGTGGATCTGCCATCACCAAATCGAAGGAGGTTGCGTAATGGAGTGGTTACGACAACTTGCCATTAGTGGCGTTGAAGCGGGTTGGTTATCAGACAGCTTCATGTATGCGTTTATGGTGAATGCACTGGTTGCTGCGTTGTTATTGGGCCCGTTATTAGGTGGCCTTGGTACTTTGGTCATTGCAAAGCGTCTGGCATTCTTCTCTGAAGCGGTAGGTCACGCAGCATTGACCGGTATTGCCATTGGTGTTTTGCTTGGTGAGCCACCAGAAAATCCAATTATTGGTCTGTTTAGTTTCTGTATGATCTTTGCTTTGCTTCTTCATTTTGTAAGAAACAGAACCAATGTGCCATACGATACTTTAGTCGGCGTTTTCCTTGCGCTCGCTTTAGCGGTCGGCGCGGCATTGTTGATGTACGTGGCACGTAAGATCAACATTCACATGCTTGAGAATGTGCTGTTTGGTTCGATTCTGACGGTAACAGATCAAGACTTAGCGATTCTTGCAGGCAGCTGCGCGCTCATCATTTTGCTCTTGATACCGACGTTCAACCGTATTCTTCTCACTTGTATTAGCCCGGATATTGCCAAGGTGCGTGGCTATAACACCAGCTTCTATGACTACCTGTTTGTGATGATGATTACTTTGGTGACGATTGCCGCGGTGAAGATCGTGGGTGCCGTTTTGGTTGGCGCGTTATTACTGATTCCGGGTGCGACGGCACGATTGTTGACTAAACGCATGGGGAGCTTTGTTTTGCTTTCTGCGTTGCTGGCAACCATCGCGTGTTTAGTCGGAACGGTATTACCGATGGAACTTAAACTGCCAGTGCCGTCAGGCGCTTCAATCATCATCGTTTCTGCAACGTTTTTCCTAGCAGCAACGCTATACCGAATTATAAGAAAGGCTTAACCATGACTCCTTTAATGAATCGTATTTCAAGCTCAGTAAAAACAGCGGCTCAAGTGGGTGTACTTGGTAGTGTGTTAATGGCTGGATCTGTGGTGTCACTGAACGCTAACGCAGAGGATATCCTAACCAGTACACCTGTGACTTATGCTTTGGCGACAGAGCTAACCAAAGGCACCGACATTACGACCGAATACCTACCACCAAAACGCTACGGTATTGATCGCTTACCTAACTGGTTTGGCACTAAGGGTGAAAGCAAGGTGCTTAAGTCAGGAGAGAAGGCGACCGTTGCGTTAACGCTGTCATCTATTTGGCAAGCGGATCCTACATTTGTATACGCAAGGCAAGGCAATATCCGCTTGGTTGAGGTGGATGCCGCTCAAGCTATTACACCGCGCGCACAAGGTGTTGCCGCGTTGACGCTATCAAGTGGTGAAGTGTCTAAGTATGCTTGGTTAAATCCAACCAACCTAACGCGCATGGCCGCCATCGTGGCTGACGACTTTAAGTTATTGTGGCCAGCGCAAGCAGAGACGATTGATCGTAATTTGCAGCGTGTGATGCTTGATGTACGTGAACTGATTAACAAGCAACAAGCGGTATTATTGGATAACGATGTAGATTCAGTATTGTTGCTTTCAGAAAGCTTGGAAGATTTTGCTTCTGGCAGCCAACTGTTTGTTGAAGAACGTATGTTCAAAGCTGAACTGGAATGGACAGAGCAAGATAAAGCGAAGCTCAAAGCGATGTTTTCAGAAGACGATGCGCTATGGTTAGTGACAGCGAAAAAGCCGACGACTTTGATTAAGTCATTGGTGCCTAATGAGCGAATTCTTGTTGTTGACTCGGTAGACCGCTGGGGAAGAGCAGGGATTAATGCAAAAGCGCCTTTCGCACGCTGGGAAGTTAAACCATTCAAAGGTTAATTGAATCGCTAAGTCGCTAGGTTAATACGGTAGGATCAAAAAAGCAGCCTAAATAGAGGCTGCTTTTTTTTGTTCTTGTCTACAGGCTCTGATCTGAGCGCTGAGCAAGAGTATCTCGTGAGTCAAAAGCTTACTCTGCAGCTTTTTTTTCTTTAGTTTCAATACCAGCTTCTTCTGCTTCAACCGTTGTCTCTACTGAACCCTCAGCTTGCTCTAGAGCGGCTTTCGCTTGCTCTTCAGCTTCCATTTTTGCGCGATCAGCTTTAGAAATATAGCGAGGCTTGTTGCTACCATGCAGTTTAGAATTCGCCTGTTTCTGTCTTTTCTTTAGAATTTGATTGATTTTTTTCTTACGGTTCATTGCTGCATAGCCTTGTATTTAGTTTATGCGGTGGAGGATAATCATTTTAGATCTAGAACTCAACCTGTACGGTCTCTCATTAGGTAATTAATCATGTTCCAACATAACAACATTCTACAAGGCGAACTCGCAACGGAGTACAAAACCGTTATTGCGATGGTGCACATCTACTGTAAAGATCACCACGGTGCGGTTCGTCAGAATAACGCGTTATGTGAAGAGTGTGAGCAACTGTTGCGTTATGCAGAGACACGACTTGATAGATGCCCTTATGGCGAAGCAAAGCCGACCTGTAACAAGTGTCCGATTCATTGTTATAAGCCTGATCCTAAAGAGCAGATGCGTTTAGTGATGCGCTATGCAGGGCCAAGAATGCTACTTAAGCATCCGATTTTAGCGATCAGGCATTTGATTCATGAGAAACGTAAAGTGCCAGAGAAGCCACTGCCGAATGTGTCTAATCGCCATATCCGAATGAACAAGAAGTAACTGGTGCTTTAAATTGGTCGCAGAAGAAACGAAAAAGGTCTGATTGCTCAGACCTTTTGTGTTTCTGCTAACTGCCTTATCAGAAGGCAGTCTTGTAGAAAGAATACTTTATGTATAAAGCTACACCGCTTGAGGCTCTTCGTAGGTAACCGTCAGGTTATTGATCCAGCGTCGGCTCAAATAACGGTGCGAGCATATTGCCAGTTTCACCACTTCTTCAACCAACATCAGACCATAGATGTATTTGAAGTCCCATCCAGCGACAAACGCGCCATAAACACACACTGGAATGCCCACCATCCACATCGCGATGAAATCCATGCGAAGGCAGAAAGCGTTATCACCACCAGCACGAATAATACCGTTAATGATCACCATGTTGAGCATACGAATCACCACTGCAAAACACATGATCATCATTGCTGGCGAAGCAAGCGGGTACAATGCATCTGTAGAAAGGTTTAACCATGATAGTACATGCTCTTTACCCATAAACAGTAGCAAGCCAACGACAGCGCCAAAGCCAACGACGGCTTTAATGAATGTTAGACCCATGCTCATAGCATCATCAAATTCATCACGGCCCAGCGAATGGCCAAGCAATACTGAACACGCTACGGAGATACCAAAGAAGATCGAGTAACACAGCGATTCGAACGGCGCGAGCATCGAGAACACCGCAAGCTCTGTTGTGCCCATGTGACCGAAGATCATTTGGTACGCCATGGTACCCATTGCCCACAACACGGCATTCATCGTTAGCGGCAACGCAATACGACGGTAAGAAAGCCACAGTGATGGACGGTGTGGTGAGCTTGGGGTGGTTAGCAGCCAGTGTTTACGCACACGCATGTAGCTATACATTAAGCCCACTTGAATCAATCGCGCTAAGGTTGTCGCCAATGCAGCACCTGCAACGCCCATTGCTGGAATGCCGAAAGCCCCTTTAATTAGAACGAAGTTAAGCGCAATGTTGAGTGCAATAGTAATACCACCTAACAATAGTGGAGTTACGGTGTCACCTGATGAGCGCATGCTTGCTTCTACCACTACAACAATGTGAGTTAGAAGTAGAACAGGGAACCCATACCATAGATAAGTCGCTCCAAGCTCAATCACGGTTTGATCGCTAGTTTGCAACATCATTAAAAACTGAGAACCAAGAGTGATGATTGCTGTAACAGGCAGCAGAACTTTTAAACCAAACACCATCGCGATGGATGATACTGTTCGTGCGCTTTTTCGGTCATTCTTTCCCCAGTATTGAGCGACTAATGTACCGTTTGCTGAGGCCAACCCTGCCATAATCATAATAGCAACGAAGTGCCATTTTGATGCAATTCCCACAGCGGCTGCAGCTTCCATACCAAAATCACTGACCATCAAGACGTCAGCAAGGGCAAGAATAGCAACCAGCGCACTTTGCAAAGCAACAGGCAAACCAAGTTTAACGATACGAGGTAATATGCTCTCTGGCTTGTTATTCATAGATGAGTTAGGGTTGATGTTAGTTGTCATAAGCTCTCCGATTTATGGCAGAACTATAGTGATTTGAGTGAAGTAACAACATGTTTAAAAAACAACAAAACCTGTGCGAATCCGTCATTGATACCATGGAGCCTAAATCAACGTGGCAAGATGATGTTTTTCTCGCGGAACATTGCAAAGAACGTTTTTTGACCGTTGAAGATATCCCAGAGATGAAAAGCTTTGGTGTCTATATGGGCGGTATGGCAAAACTATACGATGGTTATTGGGTTGAGCGAGAATCCGTTAATGTTCATACGTTGATTTTCACTATGGAAGGCGGCGGCATTCTAACAACCACGACATCAGTACAAGCTATTACACCGTATACGCTGGTGGTTCTTCCTGCCGGAACCCCATTTCGTTTTGAACTCGACCCGCAATATAACTATTGGAAAATGGCGTGGATGTTGACCCCCGATACTAAGCAGTGGCAGCACATAGCAAGTTTAGGTCAGGGGATTGTGCCTTTTGGAGAGTGTGAGCAGATCTGGTCACTAATGAACTTGGTTTACTTTGAGATAGGGGGCCGAGCCAGTTACCGTAAGTTACTCTTGAGTGAAATAGTCCGAACGTTGACGGGGTTTGAACCCAAATCAACAAGCACCACTGCTCGTGTTCAAGCGCTCTATAATGAGATTGAAAGTAGTCTGCATCAACCATGGACAGTAGCTGGTATGGCTCAAAGGGTGTTTATCAGCGAAGAGCAGCTTAATCGAGTTACCAAAACGCTCTTCGACTTATCACCACGCAGCAAGTTGATTCAACTAAGAATGGATAAAGCGACCAGCTTGTTAAAATACCAAGATTGGTCGGTATCGATGATTGCCAACCGTTTGGGTTACAAAGATCCTTATAACTTCTCACATCGCTTTAAAAAGCATTTTGGTTTATCTCCAAGCCAATACCGTAAAAGCCATCGACTTACCGGGTAGTGCTGGTTGTCCACTAAAAATTCGTTTCTTAGAACAATTCCACAAGATCAATTTTGCAGTAAATGTACGGTATTAAGTGATCTATCAATTTAGTATTTTTGTACCATTCGATAATATTGGAAATATCTTAAAAGACAACTGCTTATGAAACGTGAGGAATCCATACAAAAAATAGCGGATCACGTAGACGATTTTAAACTTCCGTCTAAGTGGGTTCTAAATAAAAAAGAGTTTCAATCTGATACGAGGATCGTCCGAAAGCAGGAGTGTGGCTCGATAATAGGGACGCTTTCAGAGCCTCATCGTAAGGTTCTTTTTTACTTGTATCAAAATAAAGGACATGTAATCAGTAAGCGAGTTTTGAAGCGTGTAGGTTGGTCGGGTAAAGCCGTGACATCTGCTTCAGTATTGGTTGCTATCTACGAGATAAGAAGGATCTTAGACTGTCGTTGTATAAAAACGGTTTCTAACGAAGGTTATGTACTGGAGGATTAATTTCCCTTTATTGATATCCTGTTCATATATTAATAATAAAAATTTAATCTCTTTACCGTATACGCTGCTTTCATTATCTTCGATTTTAAACGTCCACTTATAAGCGACGTTATACAAAAATGACTGAATTTAACTTTGTTGCTGGCTATATCGTAAGGGAATTGTATAAAAATGGACGCCTATCCTGTAATAGATACTCACCACTCTGAACACAACGTAATACTTGAACTCAACGGAAAAATAGTTGAACTCGACACCAAACTTATTCGCAATGTTGAAAACGGCTATGTCCTGGCTACCATGCCTTTAGCGTATCGTAAGATCATTCTGTTTATGAATCGACATCGAGGGAAGTTGTTCAGTGTCGGGCAATTGAAGAAGATTGGCTGGGAGAATGGGTCAGTCACTAACTCGTCAGTGATTGTTGCGATATCTGAGATCAGATCACTATTCGGGGATGGCCTAATCATTACCATTACTGGCGAAGGCTACATATTTCAGCCTTAACCTGAAGAACACCTCTATTTCTAATATTGATGCTTTTTGTCGACTTTTGCTCAGAAGTCATCAAACAAAAAGAGCTCTTCGTTAGACGGAAAGTCATAACTAAGAGCTCTAGAGGTAACTATCCTACCTGAGGAGGATAGTTGCCATTCGAACTTACTCGCCTGCAATCTGTAGAGGAGAGCGTTTTAAGCTAGCAATCAACATGTAGATCGTTGTAGCGAGTAAAGACGCGAACAGGTAAGTGAATAATCCCGCCTGTGAATCCATAAAGCTATCTGCAACCAATGGTCCTGCGACTGAACCGATGCTGTAACACAACAACATAACCTGAGTCACTGAGACCAAGTAGCTCGGGTCTAAGTTACGACAACCCAAGTTAATCGCTATTGGGTAAAGTGCAAAAGTCGCCATACCTAACACAAACAAGCTCATACCAAGAACATAAAAATCATGATTGATAGTAAGTAAGCCAATGCTTGCAACCCCTAGTAGGCAGAACAGAGCCATTAATAACACTTGTCCTATGTGGTGAGATAACCATGTCACCATCGGCTGAACAGCCATACCACCCATAATCACTAACGCCATCAAACCGCCAATATCTTGATGTGCGATGTTGCGTTGAGCGAGCTCAACAGGCATCAGTCCGTAAATAGATCCAAGTGTTAATCCAGATACAATACAGCCAATCAAAGCGCTGTGGCTCAGTTTGCTGATTTGCTTTAATGATAAAGACTGCGCATCGTGAATTTGTGGTGCTGTCGCTTGTCCGTACATCAACACAATGATTGCACCAAACAACAAGGTGAACATTGCGATGAAAGGTACGCCACCTGTAATACCAAGGTAACCGATGCCGAGTTGGCCAACGGCAGAGCCGCCGTATAGCGAACACATGTAAACGCCTAAGCGTTTCGCGCGCTGAGATTCGTCACCGCTCATTAACCAAGACTCTACAATCACGAAGATACCTGCAACCGCTACACCAGCGACAAAGCGGGCTAATAACCATACCGCTTGATGTGGGATGAGTGGTAACACAAGGATCGTTGCGATAAAGATAGCCAAAGCGATAACAAACGCATCTCTGTGACCAACACGTGCAATCGCACGTTCAATCAATAACGTACCAGCTAAAAGCCCTGCATAGAATGCACTCGCCAACCAACTCGATAGATTTTTGTCTAAGCCATACTCAGACAACATTAATGGTAATGAACTCATTAAATAGCCTGAAGCGATCGCGTAAAAAGACAATGCAATAACTGGAACAGTTATGCGAGTTGTTGGTTGGATGTTGTCCAATGCAGGAGCCTCTAAATAGTGAAAGAAACGATGAATTTTCCGCGACTATGGGGGAGAAACTGAATTGGGTAAAACGAATAAAAATGGTCGTTAAGATAAAAGAAATTTATCGAGATCTTGAGCTAAAATACCATAACGGAATTTACGATTTGGCGAGATTTTATGCGGACGAAAAGCCATTAGGATTATGTTTATGATGGTTTGAAAGCGATACAATCATCCGCGTAGGTCACCCGTGATGGTTGTTGATCATCACGATAATTCAAGCGAAGAAAGTTAAGCTCATTGGTGCTT
The DNA here is from genome assembly GCF_041439075.1 of Vibrio sp. FF145. Lineage (NCBI taxonomy): Bacteria > Pseudomonadati > Pseudomonadota > Gammaproteobacteria > Vibrionales > Vibrionaceae > Vibrio > Vibrio sp. FF145. Next base: position 41,854 of record NZ_JBGONH010000015.1, on the reverse strand, counting down.
CATGAACATACGCACGTCATAGAGCAGGCCAGAGAGGAATGGTATTGTGTTCAACTTGATGATTACAAATCCCCGCGTAAAATGTTCATTCGTATGGTGTTATCAATGACGGCAATAGCGTAAACGAGAGCTACATTCAATGGAGATAGGCAAATGGATAGTTATGATTTTATTGTTGTTGGCGGGGGCTCGGCAGGATGTGTAATGGCTGCAAGGCTGTCTGAAGATCCCAATGTCACGGTTTGCCTATTGGAAGCAGGTGGTAAAGACACAAGCCCATTAATCCATACACCCGTAGGTATAGCCGCGATGATGCCAACTAAGCTAAACAACTGGGCCTTTGAAACCGTTGAACAGCCGGGTTTGAATGGTCGTCAAGGTTATCAACCAAGAGGTAAGACACTTGGTGGGTCTAGCTCTATCAATGCGATGATGTACGCTCGTGGGCACCGTTCCGACTACGATACATGGGAAAGCTTGGGTAATGCAGGTTGGAGTTATGAATCGTGCCTGCCTTACTTTAAGAAAGCCGAAAATAACGAAGTTCACCAAGATGAGTTTCACGGCCAAGGTGGCCCTCTGAACGTCGCTAACCTTCGATCGCCAAGTCCGATGTTGGAACGTTACTTAACGGCGTGTGAGTCGATAGGGGTTCCCCGTAATGAAGACATCAACGGTGCTGCTCAGTTTGGGGCGATGCCGACGCAGGTAACCCAGTTGAATGGCGAACGGTGCAGTGCTGCCAAGGCGTACTTAACGCCAAATCTTTCGAGACAGAATCTCACGGTCGTAACCAAAGCAACCACACATAAAGTTTTGTTCGAAGGTAAGAAAGCGGTCGGAGTCGAATATGGCTTTAACGGACAGCGTTATCAGATCCAATGCAACAAAGAAGTGATTCTATCCGCTGGCGCGTTTGGTTCTCCTCAACTGCTGTTATTGTCGGGTATCGGCGCGAAAGCTGAACTAGAGATGCATGGCATCGAACCGGTTCAAGAGCTACCAGGCGTCGGCAAGAACCTTCAAGACCATATCGACTTAGTACATTCGTACAAATGCAGCGAAAAGCGTGAAACCTTCGGTATCTCGTTGCAAATGGCCTCTGAAATGACCAAAGCGTTGCCGCTATGGCACAAAGAACGCCGTGGCAAGATGAGCAGTAATTTTGCAGAGGGGATAGGTTTTCTTTGTTCCGAAGATCATATCGCGGTGCCGGATTTAGAGTTTGTATTTGTGGTCGCTGTTGTCGATGACCATGCAAGAAAAATCCATACCAGTCATGGTTTTACGTCTCATGTCACCTTGTTGCGTCCGAAAAGCAACGGCAGCGTAACGCTCAATAGTAATGATCCTTATGATCCGCCTAAGATTGATCCTGCGTTTTTCAGTCATCCTGAAGATATGGAGATAATGATTAAGGGCTGGAAGAAGCAGTATCAAATGTTAGAGAGTTCGGCGTTTGACGACATCCGTGGTAATGCTTTCTACCCAGTAGACGCCAGTGATGACGAGGCTATCGAGCAAGATATTCGCAACCGTGCAGACACTCAGTATCACCCAGTCGGGACCTGTAAAATGGGCCCTAACAGTGATTCATTAGCCGTGGTAGATAACAATCTGAAAGTCTATGGGTTGAATAACTTAAGAGTTATTGATGCTTCTGTGATGCCGACATTGATTGGGGCAAACACAAACGCGCCAACCATTATGATTGCCGAAAAAGTCGCAGATCAAATCAAAGAACAATACGGCTTTAGCAAGCAACAAGCCAATGAACAGGCAGAAGACGAGATGGTTGTATAATTAAAAGAAACAGAGATAACTGATTGATTTACATTAGGTTAGGGAGTCTATTTTGTTAAGGCTCTCTAACCTATTTTTTGTACGCTTCTTCAAGCACAAGCTAAATCAAAAGCGATATAAAATACGGATCTATTTGGTCAGAGCTTGATTAAGCCATTGCTCAAATTGGCCTTTTGGTAACGCACCGTTAATCGTATCGACACGTTTGCCATCTTTAAACACCATCACCGTGGGAATACTTCTGATTTGGTACATCGCGGCAAGCTGTTGTTGAGCTTCAGTATCAATCTTAACGAATCGAATATCTCCTGAACGCTCTTTAGCAACGTCACTGAACACTGGCGCAAAGCCAACACATGGGTTGCACCATGTTGCCCAGAAATCGACAACCACTGGCTGTGAACTATTCAAAATAGATTGGAAATTAAGTGACGTTCCTTCGATAGGAGCGCCATCGAGTAATACTGTTTTGCATTTACCGCAGGTTGGGCTTTCTGAAATTCTTTCTGAAGGAACTCGGTTTACGCCATTACAAGAAGGGCAACGTGTGTTGAATGTAGACATAACTTTCTCTTTTTATTGTAACTCCGTGTCTAACGCGATTTACGAATCACGCACGGAGCGCTTATACTGTTTAAAACTAGAATACGATACTTAAATAAAAACAAACAATAAATAGGTAAATGATGACAAAATTTTACGCCGAGATTACGGGCTGGGGAAAGTGTCTGCCACCAGCCGTGTTGTCCAATGATGATCTAAGCACTTTCATTGATACGTCTGACGAGTGGATTCGAACTCGAACTGGTATCGAAAACCGTCGTATCAGTCATGTAAATACCTCTGAGTTAGCGACTGTTGCTGCTCAACACGCCATGGCGTGTGCTGGTCTTACTGCCGAAGATATCGACCTCGTGATCATCGCGACGTGCAGCCCAGACTCCCTTATTCCAAATACTGCGTCTAAAGTTCAACAGAACCTAGGCATCAAGAGCGCAGCGGCTTTCGACCTTAACGCAGCGTGTACTGGCTTCATCTATGGCGTTGAAACCGCAACTCGACTGATTCAAGCGGGCAACTACCGCAATGCCATTGTTGTGGGTGCAGAACGTCTTTCATTCTTCATCGACTGGACCAAGCGTGATACTGCGGTTCTATTTGGCGACGGCGCAGGTGCTGTGGTTCTATCTCGCACTGAAGAGCAGGTTGGCTTACAAGAAGCGCAAATCGGTTGTGACGCCGAAGGCCGTGACATTTTAGCGGTACCAAAATTCGGTACTTCTATGGATCGCTTTGCTGCAGATAATGGCTACTGGGACTTTGATTTCGTAGGTAAAGAAATCTTCAAGCGTGCAGTGAAAGGCATGGGCGCTGCGGCACACACAGTATTAAGCCGTACTGGCATCTCAACCGACAATATCGATGTTGTGATTCCGCACCAAGCCAACATCCGAATCATCCAGACTTTGTGTGATATGGCGGGTATTGAGCGCGAGAAAGCGTTTGTTAACATCCAAAACTACGGCAACACATCCGCAGCGACTGTGCCAATTGCACTGTGTGAATCATTAGAGCAAGGTTTTGTTAAACCTAACTCAAACATTCTTGTGGCGGCATTTGGTGCAGGTTTAACTTGGGGTGCTGGCCATATTAAGTGGGGCAGTCGTGTTGAACCGTTAGGTCAATCGGATGCGAAGCTTCCAGAAGCGGATAAATCTGCTTTGGAGCTTCTAGAAAGAGCCATTTTACACTGTAAAACGCGTCCTAATTCTGAAAACGAGTAGCAGCATTGTGCAAGTTCGTTTAATGACAGAAGCCGACTTCGATGGGGCGGCTTTAGTTCACCAAGCTACTTTTGTTCGACAGCAAAACTCAAAAAAATTTGGTTACAATGTAACTTAAATGCAGCACCACGCTTTCTTAACTTCGTTGCAGAGAACGAAGGTGAGATCGTGGGTTACATCATCTGGGTTCAGAAAAGCGGGTTTAGACCTGAAGCTGTTTTAGAACTAGAGCAACTTGCCGTGTTACCAAGCGCGCAGGGGCAAGGATTGGGTAAAACGCTGATTCTAGATTCCCTGCCGCAGGTAAAACAGCATTTGGCGGATCAAGGCTCGATGCTCAAACACGTGCTAGTGACCACCAGAGCAGACAACTTTGTACAAAAGCTTTATCAATCGGCTTTGGGTGCAGAAGTCGAAACCACGATTTCAAACCTGTACTCTGCGGATGAAGTGCTTATGATAGCTCGCAATGTGGGTGAACGAATCTGATCGCTGAGTTCTTAGAACCAATTATAATCAGCGGTATAAATCGATTTACGTTTAATTAGGGACTTCTACAGTCCCTTTTGTTATTTCTTAGGAAGTGTTTTGAAGAAAGTTTTAGCAATTGGCTACGTTTGGCCAGAACCGAATTCATCGGCGGCTGGCAGCCATATGATGTCTCTTTTACGCCTGTTCAAGAGACAAGGTTGGTCCGTTGAATTTGCAACGCCAGCTCAAGAAACCGAGCACATGATCGATCTCTCTGAAGAGGGCATCACGAGCCAATCTATACAGTTAAATTGCGATAGCTTTGACCAGTACATTGAAGAGCTGCAACCCGATGTCGTGATGTTTGACCGTTTCATGATGGAAGAGCAGTTTGGTTGGCGTGTCGAGAAAGTATGTCCGAATGCCTTTAAGTTACTGGATACCGAAGACTTACAGTTCCTACGTAACGCGCGCCATGAAGCGGTTAAGAAAGAGACTGAACTGACCAAAGCGCATTTGTACAGTGACTTGGCTAAACGTGAAATTGCCGCAATCTTACGCTGTGATCTTTCGTTGATCATTTCAAGTTACGAGATGGATCTGCTTAAATCTGAGTTCAATATCGATCCAAAACTGCTTCATCACTTGCCGTTCATGGTTGATATTAATACACTTCCTGAAAGCACGAAAAGCTTTGAAGAACGTAAGCATTTCATGACGATAGGTAACTTTAGACACGCACCGAACTGGGATGCTGTGCTTCAGTTACAGAAGATTTGGCCGAAAATTCGTAAACAGTTACCTGAAACTGAACTTCATATTTACGGATCTTACCCGCCGCCGAAAGCAACGGCTTTGCACAACCCTAAAACCGGTTTCCATATCAAAGGTTGGGCGAAAGACGCTCAAGAAGTGATGGAGCAAGCTCGTGTGTGTGTTGCACCACTCCGATTTGGCGCGGGCATTAAAGGCAAGTTGCTTGATGCGATGAAGTTACAAACTCCGAACGTGACGAGTGAAATCGGCAGCGAAGGCATGTTACCACAAGGAGAATTGCAATGGCCGGGCGCAGTGGCTGATGACATCGACGAGTTTGTTGAACAAGCTGTCGGTTTATACAAAGATGAAGAGAAGTGGCTTAAAGCACAAAGCCAATGTCATTCAATCCTTGAAGCGCACTACGAGCAGAATCAACTCGGCGACACATTGATTGAGCGATTAACGGCGTTAGAGTCCGATCTTGAATCTCATCGACTGGATAACTTCTTTGGTTCGATGCTTAAGCACCACAGCATGGCGAGCACCAAGTATATGTCGCAGTGGATAGCTGAAAAGAACAAGACTAAGTAACTGACACAATAAACCGAATCAAATAATAAGCCCTTAGGTTAACGCCTAGGGGCTTTTTTCATGCAGGACGCTTATTAATTCCAGACTTACAAACCGAACATTCTAGTGTACATTAGCATTGACTAATTTATATTTATTAGTAAACTCTAATTTAAATTAAGGGTGATGAGTTAATCGACGTTATGAGAGAGGTCAGTGATGAGTTTAATACCTTGGAATGCATTGTTCGGTGGCATGTTGTTAGGCGCGTCGGCAATTATTCTTATGTTAGGAATAGGGCGAGTAGCAGGTATTAGTGGCATTGTTGGCCACTTGTTACCGTCGAGAAAGAACAAAAGATTAGAATCAGGATCCGAATCGAACTCGGACTCCAGCATTGAGAAAACCGAAAAACATTGGCGACTTGCTTTTGTTGTCGGAATGGTCGTGAGCGGCTGGTTATTGATTCCAACAGGCTACCAACTTCCGCAATTAGAAGAGATCAACTTCGCAGTGGTTATCATAGCCGGATTATTGGTGGGCTTCGGTACCAAGATGGCGAATGGCTGTACTAGCGGCCATGGCATTGTGGGGATGGCTCGTTTGTCCAAGCGCTCAATCATCGCTACTTGTCTATTCATGGGTGTGGCAATCGTAACTGTGTTGGCTAAGAACTTGATCGGTTTGGGGGCGTAATGAAAAACTCTTCACTTACCATCGTTATCGGTTTGGTCGCAGGTATTCTTTTTGGCTCAGGTATGATCATTTCAGGCATGGTTGACCCGAACAAAGTACTTGGGTTTTTAGATATTGCTGGCGACTGGGACATTAGCTTGGCATTCGTCATGGGTGGCGCGTTATTGGTCTTCGCTCCGTTTTATCACTTGGTCATTAAAAAGCGCGCTCAAGCCGTCAATGGCGAACCTTTAGATAGCAGTAATAATCCACTAATAGATAGAAAGTTGATCTTAGGTTCAACTGCCTTTGGTTTAGGCTGGGGGATTGCAGGCTTTTGCCCGGGCCCTGCAGTAACCAGCCTTAGTGGGGGTAACCCAACGGTATGGCTGTTCGTCTTAAGCATGCTGGTGGGAATGTGGTTGGCGGGTCGTACGAACAAAACCTGTTAGTAGCAAGCTTATCGCTGATTACATTGGCTTTGACGTTATTCGTTCTGAACTGACCAAGCATAGAGGTTGACTCGCTTTTAGCAAAAAAGCCAGTCAGCCTCTTTCTATATCTACCGTCAGCTATGATCTGCCGTTATCTAAAATCTACTATTTAATAGTCGTTGAAACTGGGCAATGGTCGCTAAGTTTGTAATCAAGCACATCTTGCGTTTCAAAGACCTTCTGTTTAGCAGGAGAGGCATCTAAGGATTTGCTCACTACAATATGATCAATCACAGAACGGAACTGGTGTGTGCGATGGTTATTGCGGTTTGAGCGTACCTTACAATCTGCTCGAGTTTTTCTTGTCGCCAACTGAGCATCGGCATTTTGAGTTAAGTCTTTCCACATCCAATCTCTTGAGTAAGAAAGGTTATGGTTGAAATCGCCTAATATTGCGTAATCCTGACCTTGGCGTTCTCTTTGCTGTATCCACTTATTAAGTTGTTGCGCTTGGTCTTTGAGCCTTGAACAGTCACGGTTAGATTTATACGCGCCGCTGCAACCCGCCTTTAAATGCACAGACAACATGTGAATTGGTTTTGTATCCGTTTCCACAACCATATAACTGGCAAATCTAAGCTTGCTGTTAGCGCTCGATTCGAGAGGAAAGTCAGCGTAGTCGGTGAGTATGATTCCTTTACGAACCGCGAAGCCTGTGTATTGGTTTACTTCTTTGAATTGATGGTTGCTGTTTTCTGGTAATGCTCGGTCAGACATCAATATCTTGTATTGATCGCCAGCGATGCGCTGAATGGCATTGACGTCGTCGACTTCTTGAAAGGCGACCACATCCGCATCTAAGGATTGAAAGTATTCTTCAAGTTTGTCGAAATCCGCTTGATCACGTTGGGCAGAAAACTTATTCACAGCCTCGTTGGTTGATAACCATTCGATATTCCAACTGGATATGGTCAAAGGTTCAGCAAATGTCTGGCTACTGAGTAAGCAACCTAACATTATCCAATTTTGAAGTCGTTTCATCCCAAATATCCCTAATTTTGGTGTGCAATATAGTTGAGCCGTTATCCTACAACACTTACCAAAAATTCAACTCTTTTTAGCAGTTTTTTTATTGTTACATTGTTTCTTTTCGACTTGAGATCTCACGTAATAATATTGGATTTATCTTGTTCGGCGTGCCTGTTTTATTGATCCAAATCAATACTCAATGTTGGTGGTTCTCGTTAAATACGCCACAATATCTAGTGTTAGTTAAACGATAAATCGCTCTATAGTGTGTTTGTGGATAAGTCTGTGAATACCTCAAGAGTAAGGAGAAGTGGTGAAATCAATCGTAATCAAGCGTGATGGCTCAAGAGCTCCATTCAGTAGAGATCGCATCCAAGCTGCAGTGGAAGCAGCATCAGAAAAAACCGATAAGGAAATTGCTATTTATGCTCTGAATGTGGCATTAGCAGTTGAGTTGAAGCTCGAAGACTACGATGAAGTTCATATCTCTGAAATTCAAACCATGGTCGAGAACGAGCTAATGCAGGGACCATACAAGTCTCTTGCTCGTGCCTACATTGAATATCGTCATGACCGTGACATCGCACGTGAAAAGCAAAGCGCTTTAACTCGCGAGATCGAAGGTCTGATCGAAGAAAGCAATGTTGATCTGATCAATGAGAATGCCAACAAAGACGGCAAAGTTATCCCAACTCAGCGTGATTTGCTGGCGGGGATCGTGGCTAAGCATTATGCAAAAACTCACATTTTGCCGCGTGATATCGTACAAGCTCACGAATGTGGTGACATTCACTATCACGATTTAGACTACGCACCGTTCTTCCCAATGTTTAACTGTATGCTTATCGATCTGAAAGGCATGTTAACGCATGGCTTTAAGATGGGTAACGCGGAAATCGACACACCTAAATCGATCTCTACGGCGACAGCGGTAACCGCACAGATCATCGCGCAAGTGGCAAGCCACATATACGGCGGTACAACGATTAACCGTATCGACGAGGTTCTAGAACCTTACGTAATGGCGAGTTACGAGAAGCACTTATCACTAGCGAAAGAGTGGGACATTCACAGCCCAGAAGCTTTTGCTATCTCTCGTACAGAGAAAGAGTGTTACGACGCATTCCAGTCTTTGGAGTACGAAGTAAACACGCTACATACAGCTAACGGTCAAACACCATTCGTTACGTTTGGTTTTGGTCTAGGCGAAAGCTGGGGTTCAAAACTTATCCAGCAATCTATCTTGAAGAACCGCATTGCCGGTTTGGGTAAGAACCGCAAAACAGCCGTTTTCCCTAAACTGGTATTTGCAATCAAAGATGGTTTGAACCACCAGAAACAAGATCCAAACTATGACATCAAGCAATTGGCGCTTGAGTGTGCATCTAAGCGTATGTACCCAGACATTCTTAACTACGACAAAGTGGTAGAAGTGACAGGGTCATTTAAAACGCCTATGGGCTGCCGTAGCTTCTTGAATACTTACGAAGAAAACGGTGAGTTGATTCATGAAGGCCGTAACAACTTAGGTGTTGTTAGCTTGAACTTGCCACGTATTGCTATTAACGCAAAACAAGATATGGCTAAGTTCTACGAACTGCTTGATGAAAAATTGAAGCTAGCTCGTCGCGCTCTAGAAACTCGTATTTCGCGTTTAGAAAACGTGAAAGCGCGTGTTGCTCCAATCCTATACATGGAAGGTGCCTGTGGCGTTCGTTTGAAAGCAGACGATTCTATTGCCGATATCTTCAAGAATGGCCGTGCGTCTGTTTCTCTTGGTTACATTGGCATCCATGAAGCAATGACAGCACTTTACGGCACAGACGTTCACCTGTATGACGACGGCGAAATGCGTGCTAAAGCGCTTGAGCTGGTGGAGTACATGAAGCGTGAAGTGGAATCTTGGACAAAAGAGACAGGTTACGCGTTCAGCTTATACGGTACACCAAGTGAAAACCTATGCAGCCGTTTCTGCAGCATCGATACCAAAGAGTTTGGTGTAATTGATGGTGTAACTGACCGTGGCTACTACACAAACAGCTTCCACTTAGACGTACAGAAGAAAGTGAACCCATACGACAAGATCGATTTCGAGATGCCTTATCCAGAAATCTCTAGCGGTGGTTTCATCTGTTACGGCGAATTCCCGAACATGCAGAAGAACATCGAAGCACTAGAAAACGTATGGGACTACAGTTACACACGTGTTCCTTACTACGGCACCAACACGCCAATTGATGAGTGCTACGAATGTGGCTACAACGGTGAGTTCGACTGTACAAGTAAAGGCTTTACGTGTCCTAAGTGTGGTAACCATGACTCAACCAAAGTGTCTGTAACGCGCCGCGTTTGTGGTTACCTTGGTAGCCCAGATGCACGACCATTTAACTTCGGTAAGCAAGAAGAAGTCAAACGCCGCGTGAAGCACCTTTAGTAAGCTCTAAGATCATTAGCTAGCTTACTAAGAAGAGCTACGTTTCAAGAAACAAGATTGGTATCGGCGCTATGTCGATACCAATTCTTTTATTGCAGCTCTTACAGCATTTCGCTTCAAACTATTAAGCAATAACGAGTTTTCAATACTGCCTTATGAACTACCATCAATATCACCCAATCGACGTTGTAAACGGCCCAGGAACACGCTGCACTTTGTTTGTGTCGGGCTGTGTGCACCAGTGTCGCGGGTGTTATAACCAATCGACGCAAAGGTTGGACTCAGGGCACTTGTTCACTCAAGAACTGCAAGACCACATTATCGCTGATCTGAACGATCCGCGAATCAAGCGCCGTGGTTTGTCGCTTTCTGGTGGTGATCCTCTACATCCTGCTAACGTGTCTGAAGTGCTTAAGTTGGTTCAGCGTGTAAAAGCAGAATGTGAAGGTAAAGACATCTGGATGTGGACGGGTTACGAGCTCGACGAACTGGATGAAAAGCAGAAGCAAGTACTGGAATACGTCGATACTTTGATTGATGGTCGTTTCGAGCAAGACAAAGCGGATCCGATGTTGGATTGGCGTGGTAGCTCAAACCAAATCATTCATCGATTTACTGACATATAACAGTTGTCGTGGCTTAGCACATTCGTAACACGAAAAAGGGCGTCATGGTTAGCGCAATGCAACCAATCGGCCCTTGGGTGTGAGTTCTTTTCGTTTATTCGCTTAAACTACCATTCAAGCAACGACCTGATCTGGCTCTTCTATTAAGTTGTTGATCCATTTCTTAGAGTGAATCCGCTGGCTAGTTAAAGCTATCTTCGCTAACTCTTCCAGCAGCACAATCATCAAAACCCATTCTAGCGGCCAACCCAACACCAACGCAGTAAAGTAGGCAAGGGGAATACCGATTGCCCATTGGCCAAACAGGTCGATGAAGATGCTGTAGTTGATGTCTCCACCACTTTTCAGCACTCCGCCTATACCAACCATATTGAAGACTCTTAGTACCATACCGAGTGCCATTACTAAGGTAACGTTAACGGCCGTACCTTTGAGCTCTAAGTGAGTAAGACCGATCATGTATACGATCGCGGGTTTGGCGACAAAGCACATTAACGCCAGTAAAGCAGCAAGCCCACAACTCACTAACACATAGCCCCAAGCTGTATTCTCGACACGTTGATAGTTCTTCGCACCGATCTCGTTACCTAGAATGATGGAAGCCGCAACCGCAAACCCCAAAAAAGCAGAGATCAAAATGCTTTCGACAGGCGATAACAAGGAAATGATCGCAAGTTCTCCAACCCCCATTTGGCCAACGATAACGTTGTAAATAAGAATCCCGCCCGCCCACGCAGTGTCGTGAACCAACATAGGTATGGCTATCGTGAAGTACTTCTTTCTATGCTTCGGTAATAACGCATCTCGCCAATTGCTTAACGTCGGGAATAGGTGCGGATAATGTTTTCTTGCCATAACAAGCAATGCAATGGTTTGACAGAATCGAGATACCGTGGTGCCAATAGCCGCACCAACCACACCCAGTTCTGGAAACCCAAACAAGCCGAAGATCAATAGGGCGTTTAGAATTGCATTGACGATGATTGCCCAGATACTGATTTTGGTGGGCAGCTTGGCTTCGCCCACAGAACGAAGTGCACTCTCTAGCGGCACAACTACAGCGGTACCAATAAGGCTGGCTCCTGTTATCCAAAGGTAATCCGTTGCCAAGCGGACGTAATCAGGGTCTGAGGCCACCACAGACACGACTGATTCAGGAGCCAATGTATAGATGAACACAAAGGGCATGATGGCAAAGATCGAAAGTGCCCATGATTGCGCTAGTGTACGTCGAATTCCGTTGAAATCACCGGCACCAAAATATTGCGAAGCTAGCACGCTCACAGCTCCACTAATCCCCGATACCATGATCAAGTTGAAGAAGAAGATACGGTTGCCAACGCCAACCGCGGCGGTTGCAGAATCACCAAGCTGATTGACCATAAAAATATCGACCACGCCAAGCAGTGAAAACAACATGGTTTGCAACGAGACTGGTAAACCGATGTGCAATAATTTTTGCCAAAATTCTTTGTCTAAATGACGATATGTCGAGAGCATCGCATTTCCCCGGTAGTGATTATGCGAGAAGTTTATCGGCATTTGTTTTCGCTGTATTCTTCATACTCATCACAAACTTTTGCCAAACTATCCACTTTGATAAGTTGGCCAATTGAATGAGTTAGCAGTGATATGAGTGATAAACAAGAACGGTATGAGATCTCTGAAAACACGCATCAAGAGTTTGTCGACCAAAGCCATGTATTGGCATTCGAAGAGCTCGGTATCGTTCAGTGTGGTACGGCGTCGTGCCGAGACTTCTTTTCGGTGTATCGGAAAAACCAACAAAAACACATGTTGCTGTATACCGTGAGAGGAAAGGGTTGGTTAGAAAGTGGGGCGTGTCGCTACATTCTAGAGCCAGGGTCGTGTATTACCGTGCCTGCGGGCATTGAGAATGGATTCGGGATTGAAGAAGAAACATGGCAAATTGCATGGATCTTTCTCTCGCCAGATAAAAAATGGGAGGGTGTCGTGAGTGATGAAGTTAACTACACGCTTTCGCCAGCAGCTGAGGTGGTGTCGTCCTGCATTCATACGTTGTTGAGAAGCATTGCCTTACCCATAGATTTGGGTGGAGCGATTGCGATTCACAGCGTAGCCCAAATAGAGTTCATGATTAATGCGCCGGTTCCGCAGCAGCAATCACGAAATTTGATTCGCTTAAGGCGCGTATTCGACAACGTACAAAAACAGTTGCACAAAGAGTGGAATGTTCATGAACTCGCGAGCTTATTCCCGTGCTCAGAGCCACACTTCCATCGTTTGTGTCAGCGCTATTACTCACACAGCCCAATGACTCATATTATGCGTATGAGAATGGAATACGCTGCGCGGCTACTTAGATCGAGTGATTGGTCGATTCAACACATTGGTGAGATAGTAGGATATCCAAATGCCGCTAACTTTAGCACTCGGTTTAAAGCGTGGTCAGGAATGACACCAAGACAATTCAAACAAAGTGCACAATAGCGATCTTAATAGGGAGCATAGAAACATAAGACACATAGAAGCATAAGATACCTGGACATACAGCGCTTTGAATTGTGCAATAGGTTATTAGGTGTTTGAAATTTGCACTGTTTATCCGTTTGAAATGACCAATCTCTAATTACTTCTGATTACTTATGGTAACTAAGCGCTTCTATTAAAAAATGTTTCTGATTTGTCTACGATAATGTTAACGTGAAACTCATACTTGAATTTCAAAGGGTTGTGACTTTCATGTTTTCACATCTACCAAAACCAACTTTAGATCCAATTCTATCTCTCTCTGTCGCTTACCGCGGCGATACTCGTACTGATAAAGTCGACTTAGGCATTGGCGTTTACAAAAACGACCAAGGTGAAACACCGATCATGAAAGCCGTCTCTAAGGCTCAAGATATCGTTGTTGAAACACAGAAAACCAAAGCTTATGTTGGCCTAGCAGGCTGTGAAGAGTTTAATCAGAGCATGGTTGATCTGTTGCTTAAAGGGACTTCTGCAATAGGTCGCGTTGCTGCGATTCAAACACCAGGTGCAAGTGGTGCACTTCGCATGTTGGGTGACTTGATGAAAGTCTCTCAACCAGACACAACGGTTTGGATTTCAAACCCAAGCTACGTTAACCATAGACCGGTGATGGAAGCGGCGGGCTTAAAAGTTAGATACTACAATTACTTCAGTCCTGAAACGAAGCAAGTTGATACTGCAAGAATGTTGGATGACCTTTCAAAAGCAGGTCCATCAGACGTGGTACTTCTTCACGGTTGCTGTCATAACCCAACGGGTGCTGACATTGATTTTGAAGCGTGGCAGGAAATTACTAAGTTATCGCAAAAGAATGGTTTCTTACCGTTTGTTGATATTGCCTACCAAGGCTTTGGTGATGGCCTAGAAGAAGACGCAAAAGGTCTTCAACATATGGCGAACAACGTAGAAGAGATGTTGATTACGACGTCATGTTCGAAAAACTTCGGTTTGTACCGTGAAAGAACGGGTGCCGCGATTGTTATCGGTAAGAACAGCGAACACGTAGGCAATGCTAAAGGTAAGCTACTGACACTGGCTCGTTCAACTTACACAATGCCGCCAGATCATGGTGCCGCGTTGGTTAAAACAATTCTTCAGAATCAAGAGCTAACGACGATTTGGAAACAAGAGTTGAGTGAAATGCAGCAACGTTTGTTAAATCTGCGCAAAAGTTTATGTGATGAATTGCGAAATACTTACAACACGTCACAATTTGACTTCATCGAAAGCCATAAAGGCATGTTTAGTGTACTAGGCTTTAAAGAAACTCAAATGAATCAACTACGTGAAGAATATGGAGTCTATGGTGTTGGTGATGGACGCATCAATATCGCGGGCCTTTCTGAATCCCATATTCCTTATGTGGCTAAAGCGATAGCCAACGTTTCAAAATAGAAGGTGACTGAATGTATAATTGGAAAGCGATTGTAGTCTTAATGCTAAGTGGTGGCCTGTTTGCTTGTTCGACGACGACTCAAGTTCCTGTCGAGCCAGAGCAAAAGCCTCAAGTAGAACAACCTGTTGTGGATGACTCTTCTAAGACTGACACAACGGAAGGCGAGAAAGTAACGGAACCTACAGAGAAGCCTGAAGAAGTAAAACCAACGGAACCAGAAGCGAAACCAAAGCCTGAACAAAAACCGACTGCAAAACCAACCAAGACAAGCGATGGCAAACTGATTCTTGGCGAAGAGGAGTGGGTGTTTGTTCCTGGTCTTAAAGAAGCGTTTAAAGCACGAGTTGATACAGGTGCAACAACATCATCAATCAGTGCCGTTGATATTGTTGATTTCGAACGTGACGGTAAAGATTGGGTTAAGTTCAAAATTGAACATGACGGCATCACAACTGAAGAGATCAGCTTGCCGGTAGAGCGTTGGGTTAAGATCAAGCAGTCGAGCGCGGAAGGTACACAACGACGTGCTGTTGTTGTCGCTTCAATTCAAATCGGCGATCTAAAAGATAAGACTGAGTTTACGCTAGCAGATCGAACGCACCTTTCTTTCCCAATTCTGTTGGGGAGAAGCTTCTTTAGAGATGTTGCCGTTGTCGATGTTGGTCAAAAATACGTTCAGAAAAAAGTAACTAAATAGCGTCAATCGGTATTCATTCGAATTAGAGTCTGATGCTTTTATTGATGAGAAATGAAATCCCTACTAATGGAATTAGTGGGGATTTTTTCTTTTTATGATGTAATAACCGACGAAATACACTTTATTGTGCGTTGTTCTTCATTCGTTCACTGTTTAACCTCGACAATGTGATCCTGATCTCTATATAATCCGCGCTTCGTTTTATGTTTAATCCATACTTTCGTACTTCTTATTTTGGCTGATTGAAATAGCCAAATAATTATCTGTCAGTACACGCTTAGGAATTAGTTCTTTGATATCTACCGCGAACATCACAATGCAATTTGGCGCAGAGCCGCTCTTTGAAAACATCTCTGCTAAATTTGGTAACGGAAACCGTTATGGTTTGATCGGCGCCAATGGTTGCGGAAAATCAACGTTCATGAAAATCCTAAGTGGCGCATTGACGCCAAGTTCGGGCAACGTTTCGATCACTCCTGGAGAAAAACTGGGTGTGCTAAGCCAAGATCAGTTCGCTTTTGAACAGTACAGCGTTATCGATGTAGTAATCATGGGTGACAAAAAACTGTGGGAAGTAAAACAAGAACGTGACCGTATTTACTCTTTGCCAGAAATGAGCGAAGACGATGGTATGAAAGTCGCTGAGCTTGAAAGTGAATTCGCGGAAATGGATGGTTACACAGCAGAAAGCCGCGCTGGTGATATCCTAATCCAAGCGGGTATTGAAGAAGAGTTTCACTTCGGCCTGATGCAACAAGTTGCTCCGGGTTGGAAACTACGTGTGCTATTGGCACAGGCACTGTTTGCAAACCCAGATATCCTGCTTCTTGATGAACCAACCAACAACTTGGACATTCACACGATTAACTGGCTTGCTGAAGAGCTAAACCAGCGTAAATGTACAATGATCATCATTTCGCACGATAGACACTTCCTTAACTCTGTATGTACACATATGGCGGATATCGACTACGGCGAGCTACGTGTTTACCCGGGTAACTACGAGTACTTCTTAGAAGCGTCGGGTTTGATTCGTGACCAACTTTTAGCGAGCAATGCTAAGAAAGCGGCTGAGATCAGCGAACTTCAAGATTTCGTAAACCGTTTTGGTGCGAACGCTTCTAAAGCGAAACAAGCAAGTTCTCGCGCTAAGAAGATGGACAAGATCACGCTTGATGAAGTGAAATCATCTAGCCGTATGAGCCCATCCATTGATTTTGGTGAAGGCAAGAAACTACACCGTCAAGCGCTTGAACTTAAAGAGCTTGGTCACGGCTTCGATGGCGAAACACTGTTTTCTGGTGGTAACTTGCTGCTTGAAGCGGGTACACGTCTTGCCGTTATCGGAGAGAACGGTGTGGGTAAAACAACACTATTGAAATGCCTAGTTCAAGAGCTAGAGCAAAACGAAGGTATCGTTAAATGGTCTGAAAACGCATCAGTAGGCTACTGCCCACAAGATAGCACGTCTGACTTTGATAACGATCTGAGTATCTTCGATTGGATCTCACAATGGCGTACAGTGAAGCACGATGACCTTATGGTACGTGGTATTCTAGGTCGTCTATTGTTTACTGCTGATGATGCGAACAAGAAAGCGCGTAACTGTTCTGGTGGAGAGAAGAACCGTCTGTTATTCGGCAAGCTAATGATGCAAGACATCAACGTGCTTGTGATGGACGAACCAACGAACCACATGGACATGGAAGCAATCCAAGCCCTGAACGACGCATTGAAGGTTTACACGGGGACGCTTATCTTTGTAAGCCATGACCGTGAGTTCGTTTCTTCGCTAGCAACACACATCATTGATGTAAAAGACCAACAATTAGTGAGCTTCCAAGGTACTTATGAAGAGTACTTGGATCATCAGAAAAAGATGCTGATGGTTAGCTTATAACAGTCTTAGTTGGTCTATAACCGTATTGGTTGACCTATAGTTGCATTAGTAATTAGGTAAACGGCTAACAGCTAACTGTTTATTTGCTGACTATAATAAGAAAGTAATAAGAATAAAAAAGCCCCCGAAACTGAATAGTGGTCGGGGGCTTTTTGTCGTTCTGATGTTGGTTCTAATTTTAAACGCGGTTAAAAAAATTGTTTAACCGCGCCCAAGAACGAGAACGAATTATCCGTACGTCTAGTATTTAAACAATTGAACTTGAGTATTCAACTGTTGAGCAATACCGCGCAACTCTTCAGACAAGTGACGAGAGTTATCAGCCTCAGTAGACATGTTTTCTGATACATCATTAACCAACTGAATATTCTTACTGACTTCACCGGTAACCGATCTTTGCTCAGAAGCAGCATTCGAGATATGTGAAGCCATCTCCGAGATCTGTTGAATCGATGTCGCGATCTCTTCCAGTGCAATAGTCGCATTGTTTGCATCATCGACACTTGATTGCGCCAAATCTTGGCTACGTTGCATTGATTCAACCGCACTGACGCTGTTTTTCTGAAGAGTCTCGATCATTTCGCGTATCTCGTCTGTAGAACTGTGAGTACGTTGAGAAAGAACACGAACTTCATCTGCCACAACCGCAAAACCGCGACCTTGTTCACCCGCACGTGCTGCTTCAATCGCTGCGTTTAAGGCCAATAGGTTAGTTTGTTCTGCAATATCAGAAATGGTTGATAGAATAGTGTTGATGTCTAACGCATTTTTCTCAACTTCTTGAATGATTCCTGAAGCGTTCTCAACTTGTTGAGCAAGGCTAGTGATCGAATCTTGGTTACGAATGATGACTTGCTTACCTTGTTCACAATTCTCTGTTGAACTGATCGCTGAATCAGCCGTCATTTGCGCGTTGTTTGCTACTTCTTCTGCTGTTGCCGACATTTCATGTACGGCTGTAGCAATCTGAGAAATTTCGTGAAGTTGGACTGATAGACCTTCACTTGTTTGACGAGCGACATTGGTACTAATTTCAGATTGCTGATTAAGCTGGTTTGAAGAGCCCGCAATATCACGCACTATCTCTTGAAGTTTTGCTATGAATGCGTTGACGTGATGCGCTAGAGTGCCAATCTCGTCTTTACTATGAACAGTCATACGCTGTGTTAAGTCGCCGTCACCTTTGGACAATGCTTCCATTGCCGAGCTTAGTGTCGTTAATGGCGACAGTGCTTTCTTGATGATAAACATCGCAACAAATGCGATTACAGCAAGTTGTATTAGACCAAATATTACCGACTGACGAACTAATGAATAGTAAGAAGCAAAAGAGTGATCTTTATCTATAACAACAGTGAAGTACCAGTCTGTATGAGGAACTTTCTGAGCAGAAAGAAGGGAGTCGGTACCTTTAATGGTTAACTCTTCAAATTCTGGATTTTGCGCAAGTGATTTGATTTTCTGAGCAGAAAGGTTGTTTGAAATATTAGAAACAGGCTTTAGCGTTAGGCCACGGTCTCTATGGGCAACAATGTTACCTTTACCATCGACAAGAAAAGCGTAAACACCAGGTTGCTCGATACTTACAATATCATTAATGAGGGTGTTTAAGTTCAGGTCTGCACCAATAACACCAGAGAAACCGTTGGTATTGAATGGGCTTGCAATTGTTACCACTAGGTCATTCGTAGCTACATCAACATAGGGTTCAGTGACGACTGTTTGACCTGCCGCCATAGGCGCTTTGTACCAATCTCGAGTACGTGGGTCGTAGTCTTGCGGTACTGGCAAATCACCACCTAGAAGAAAGCGACCGTCAGAAAGCCCTGCGTAGGCAATTTGAAACTTACCGGCACTTGTACTTTGAGTTAAATAGCTGGTTGGGTCATCGGTAAAAGTAAATGAATTTTTCGCTGCATTTACAACGTTAATTCGGCCTTCAATCCATTTTTCTATACCCGATACCGTTGTATCAGTTAGTGTATTTGAATATTGCTGAATGGAACGATAGGTTTCGTTAAGAAGTTGCTTACCTGTTACATAAGTCTGAATCATAGTCATTGCGAAAATAATGACAACAAACATCAATGTTAATTTGTTCTTGATTGAAATATTGCTAACACCCATTTACGGTACTTCACTCTATTAGAAATTTGGAAGAGAGTAGCAGTACGCCGTATTACCGTAAAGATATTTTATTACTGATTTTTATCAATAAATGAATAGTATAAAAATGAGTTATAAACGGAAGTGACGAGAAAGGGTGATTTTCGAGGATTTTAAGCTAAATGTTTAGTTTTTAGTTGCAAAATCAGACATTAAGGCCAATAGGTCACGAGACTATTAGCCTTTAAGTTACCGTTTAAACAATCGAATTTAACATTTGCTCACTGATGGATCATAAGTGTTGAATAGACTTAAAAGCCAAATCGAGCTGACATTAAGAATTGGTGGCCGTAAGTACCGTTATTTCGAAGGTCAATACCTACTGAAAGCTGTTCTGTTGAGTGGAAGCGAGCCCCTACACCGACAATTGAACTCGTGTCGTCGCTGTCTACGAGTTGACCAAGGCGGGCGTTAACTTCAATGTTTGCCAGCAACCAAGCTCTTAAACCAATATTGATTTCAGTTTTAATGTGGTTACCATCATTACGTTCGATGTTGTGCAGTAACATCTGTCCAGTAATATCAGCCAACTGATTAATTGGGCCGTTGAACCCCATACCTACAGCCGCATCCCAATCCCCTTCAAATTCAGAATCGATTCGAGCAACAAAGTGTGAGTTTTGAGTGAACATTGTTGTGACTTCGCCACCAAATGTACTAGGGCTAATACCTGTGCGTAGCTCAAATGTATTGTAGTTAAAGTTGTTTGCATACGCAGAGAATGAACACAGTGTAACCAACCCCAAAAGGACCGTCTTGTTTGCGCTACCTAGCATGGTGACTCCATATTAATTATATTTTTCGGCATTATAATGCAAAAAAGCCTGCAATATGCAGGCCATTTGTTATAAATCATGTCTTTGAAGTCGACGGTACGGAGTTCGTATCTTACAAAACTTGAATATGATCTACTTCGATCTCTGGCGTTTTACCACCTTCGTATTCGCCAAATATACGAACTTTTGTATCTGCGGTGAGCGGTTGCGCTAGAAGGATATCGTCATCCAGTTCGATCTGAATTTCACTCTGACCATCAGAGAATACGAACGTATCGTTCTTTAGTTGACGAACAATCTTGCCATCTACGATTGCTTCTTGCTCTGCGAACATGCTGGTGTCTGCTAGTAGAGTCGCAACTGAAACGGTTTCAATCGGTCCCGTGTACGCAATAGCGCTCTGATGCTTGTGGTTACTGTCGCTATTGTTGTGATTACTGTTACTGTCGCTGTGATGGTCACTAGCCATTGCGAAAGTAGGAGCGAGGATAATAGTAGATGCGATAGCTAATACAGTTTTTTTCATGGTGAATCCCTTAATGTTGTTTTTATTAGAAACGTTTTTCTTAATTTGAAACGTTTCTTTTCGTGAGTGCGCTTATTTTGTTTGTAAGCTTCGTTTCGATGGAGCTATTAAACAACACTGGGGTTGAATCCAGAGTGAGTAACACATTCATTTTCCATTCATTTTATTGAGCATCTACACGACAATGACGTTAAGATGGAGGCAGAGAAATATTGCCCACAGCTATAAATTGAAAATTAAGAAATAAAGGATTTAAGTACAGATGCGATCACCGTTAAACGCCCTTATGGTTCAAGGGACAACGTCAGATGCCGGAAAAAGTGTTTTGGTGGCAGGTTTATGCCGTGTTTTGGCAAGGAAAGGCATCAAAGTGGCACCTTTTAAGCCTCAAAATATGGCGCTAAATAGCGCAGTGACAAAAGATGGTGGCGAAATTGGTCGTGCTCAAGCGGTTCAGGCACAAGCTTGTAATATTGAGCCTACCGTCCATATGAATCCTGTATTGCTAAAACCCAATTCAGATACGGGTGCGCAAGTGATTCTACAAGGAAGAGCACTGACGAATATGGAAGCGACCGGATATCACGACTACAAGAAAGTTGCGATGAATTCGGTTATCGATTCGTTTGATCGACTTTCTGAAGAATACCAAAGCGTGATGATTGAAGGTGCGGGCAGTCCCGCAGAGATAAATCTTCGAGAAAACGATATCGCGAACATGGGCTTTGCTGAAAAGGCAGACATCCCAGTGATCATCGTTGCTGATATTGATCGTGGCGGCGTTTTTGCACACCTCTACGGCACATTAGCTCTATTATCTGAATCTGAACAAGCGCGCGTAAAAGGCTTTGTGATAAACCGTTTTAGAGGCGATATTGCGTTACTTCAATCTGGTTTAGATTGGCTAGAAGAGAAAACAGGTAAGCCTGTGATAGGGGTTTTGCCTTATCTGCATGGTTTTAACTTAGAGGCGGAGGATGCGATAACCTCAGCCCAAGAGTCTGATGGAGAAGCTAAACTTAAGGTTGTAGTGCCAGTACTAACTCGAATCAGTAACCATACAGACTTTGACGCTCTGCGACTTAACCCGTCGATTGATTTACGTTACGTAGGCAAAGGCGAGCGCCTGAACAACGCTGATTTGATTGTATTGCCGGGAACAAAATCGGTAAGAGCCGATTTGGAATACCTAAAACAGCAAGGTTGGGATAAAGATATTCAGCGTCATCTTCGATTGGGCGGGAAAGTGATGGGTATTTGTGGCGGTTATCAGATGCTAGGGAATATCATCCACGACCCAGATGGCGTTGAAGGGAAATCTGGAAGCAGTGAAGGGTTGGGGTATCTTGATACTGAAACGACACTAACACAGCAGAAAACTTTAACCAATGTGTGTGGAACCATGACACTTGATGGCAAAACTGCACAAGTAAAAGGGTATGAAATCCACGTAGGTAGGACTGATGTCAATGAAACGGTATTACCGGTTCAGTTAGAATCTGGCAGTGTTGATGGTGCTGTGAATCAAGATAACTCAATTTTTGGTACTTACCTGCATGGCGTATTCGATAACAGTGGTGCATTGTCGCTTATTTGCGAATGGGCAGGTGCTAATGATGTGACAGCGATTGACCATGAACAGCTTAAAGAGTTGGGTATCAATCGAATCGCTGATGCCATCGAAGATCACTTGAACCTTGACCTGCTTTGGCCTGAATTAACAGCTTAGGCCGTAACTTAGAAGTTAGCTCAAGAATTTAAACGAACAATAGATTAAATGAGAATAATGAAAAAACGAGTCATCCTTTTAATTATCGTCTTAGTTTCAGCACTGAGTTCTACTCATCTTTTGGCTGCTGAAAAACTACGAGTTTATGCTGCATCGTCGATGACGAACGCGGTTAACTTGTTGGTTGAAGAGTTTGAGAAAGATCATTCTGTCGATGTTATTCAAGTGTATGCGAGCACGTCGTCTTTGGTGCGCCAAATTGAACGAGGTGCGCCAGCAGACATTTTTATCTCGGCAAACGAAAAATGGATGACGCATTTAGTCGATCGCCAATTGGTTGCTAGTGACAATGTCACAAACTTGTGCGAAAACGAACTCGTGTTAATTTCCCCGAAAGAGACGCCAATATCTTTGGACCTCTCAAGCGGTGACCAATGGGCTAAACTTCTAATGAATGAAAGACTTGCAGTTGGCAACACCATGTCGGTTCCTGCGGGTATCTATGCGAAAGAAGCGCTAGAAACGTTAGGTGTATGGGACGATGTGAAGACTCGATTGGCACCAAGTAACAATGTACGTATGGCATTGGCTTTGGTAGAGCGTAGTGAAGCTAAGCTTGGCATTGTTTACAAAACAGATGCATTGCTATCTAAAGAAGTGAACCTAGTGTCGACGTTCCCATCAGATTTACATACGCCAATACGTTACCCTGTAGCGAAATTGAGCGATAAAGTCGTCGCAGAACAGTTCTATACTTTCCTAAAGAGCGAAAAAGCGAAGGACACCTTGAACAGTTTTGGATTTGAAGTGCGTTAAATGATGTATCTATCGGAATACGAATACCAAGCCTTAATGCTGAGCTTGAAAGTCGCTGGTTTTGCCATCTTGTGGCTTATTCCAATCGGCATCGGCTTGGCATGGTTGCTTGCTAAGAAACAATTTGTGGGCAAAAGCATTGTAGAAAGTATTGTCCATTTGCCTTTGGTGCTTCCACCCGTGGTTATTGGTTATTTGTTGCTAGTGATGATGGGCAGACAAGGCGTTATTGGCTCTTGGCTTAATGACGTGTTTGGTATTGTATTCAGCTTTAGTTGGAAGGGCGCTGCTCTAGCGTGTGTGGTCGTAGCGTTGCCTCTGATGGTACGTTCTATACGACTGAGCTTAGAAACCGTAGACAGTAAACTTGAAGAGGCCGCAGCTACATTGGGCGCTTCACCGCTTCGTGTGTTCTTCACTATTACATTACCGCTGATGATCCCAGGGATCATTACTGGCACCATGCTTTCATTCGCAAGAAGTCTGGGTGAATTTGGTGCGACCATCAGCTTCGTTTCCAATATCCCTGGAGAAACTCAAACTATTCCTTTAGCCATGTATACCTTTATTGAAACCCCTGGAGCTGAAATGGAAGCGGCTCGTTTGTGTGTCATTTCTATTGTGATCGCACTGAGTTCACTGATGCTTTCTGAATGGCTCAACAAAAAGTCAGCAAAACGTTTGGGGGGTAACGCATGAGTCGCATGAGCACTTTGGTCCTCCAATATCAGCAACAGCTTGGTGAAACGTTTTTTGATATTGACTTAGAATTGCCAAGTACTGGTATTACGGCAATTTTCGGTCGTTCTGGTGCAGGTAAAACTTCACTTATCAATGCCATTAGTGGTCTCAAACAACCAGATAGTGGCTTGATCAGCGTATCTGGAACCATTCTGTTCGATAGTGAAAATGGCATCAACTTACCAACGCACAAACGCAACGTCGGCTATGTATTCCAAGAATCACGATTGTTCCCACACATGAAGGTAGCTGCGAATTTAAAGTACGGCATGAAATGCGTCGATAACGCGCACTTTGAACAAATAGTCTCGCTGCTATCGTTGGACTCGCTGCTTGATCGCTATCCAGCCCGTCTGTCTGGCGGTGAGAAGCAACGTGTTGCGATTGGCCGCGCACTGTTGTCTAAGCCCAGCATTCTATTGATGGATGAGCCATTGGCGTCTCTGGACTTACCTCGTAAGCGTGAAGTAATGCCGTTTCTTGAAAACTTATCTGAAACCGTTCAAATACCGATTATCTATGTCACTCATAGCCTCAATGAAATATTACGCTTGGCAAATCACCTTGTGATCATTGAGCAAGGCACAGTTATTTCATCGGGGATGACGGAAGAGGTATGGGCATCGAGAGCCATGCAACCGTGGCAATCTTTTTCAGAGCAAAGTTCGTTGTTTGAAGCGACATTAGCGGAACATAATGATGATTATGCGTTGTCACGTCTAACGTTAGGTAAATCAACGTCACTTTGGGTTCAAAAGGTGTCGAGCGAGCTTGGCACTACGGTAAGGCTGCAAGTGAGGGCAAATGATGTCTCTATCACGCTACAGCAGCCGCAAGGCACTTCGATACGTAATATCCTTCCTGTCACTATTAAAAGGGTAGAGACGCACCAGCAAGGCTCGAATAAGCAGAGTGTCGCTGTCGAGTTAGAACTTGAGGCCGGATGCTACCTATGGGCAACCATTACATTGTGGGCGCTGGATGAGCTGAATTTAGAAATTGGGCAACGTGTCTACGCACAAATTAAAGGCGTGAGTGTCGCGCAAAGAGATATTGCGATAACGCACTAAACTTATGCACTAAGTTCATGCAGCAAGCTCATGCGATAAGATATTCAGATCTAGCGGTAATACATTAAGGCCCCACGACGTACTTGGTTTCTGGTTTCATTTTAGAACGGGTAAAACTCGAACTTGATTCTGTGACTCGATCTTGATTCCATAAATGACTACATGCGTCATTTTTATACGGTATAACTGCCAGTTCTGCGTCATACTATATGAGTGTGTATGTATACTTTCGTGCGATGAGAAAAGTTAGAATTCTAAGAGCCACAATGAGAATCCCTGCACTAACAAGAACCCAGACGTTACATTCGAATAATAGAAGAAGCGAGCAGAAAAAGAACGTATAGAAAAAGCTGCTGGTACAAAAAAGCCGCATGTTTTAAATAACATACGGCTTAATCATTAAGTTTTCCTTAAGCATTCAACCTAAATTTAGGTGCTCTGAATAGCTTAGCGGATGAAAACTTCTTTGAAATCACGCTTCAAGATAGCATCACGGCGCGCTTTCTTGATTTGCTTAGCCATGTCTTTTACACAGTTATGTAAAATTTGGTCAAGCAGTTGAGCTCGGTACTCTTCTTTTTCTTCATCAGACATGCCTTCTGGAAGTTTAAGAGTAGGGAACTCCTCCATCATGTTTACGCCAGCGAAAGCTTGGCTAACAGAGATTAGAGCGTGGAATTGCTCGAAGTTGTCTAAAACATTTTGTGCGCTTGCTGGAAGGCTGCTCCAAGTTTCACGCACTGCTTCTTCAGACACTTCGTGAATAGAAGTAACCATGTTGTGCATCTCTTTAGGCACTTCATCAAATTCGATAACTTGGCGAAGCTCTGGTGAGATAGTGGTTAAATCGATTTCTTGTACTTCGTTGTTTGTAGCGTCTGACATAGTATTTCTCTTTAAAAAGAAACAATGCTAAAAAGATCTGTAAAAAAGTCAATATAATATAGAGATTAGGGCATGATTTAAGCCCAAATTTGAGCTACTTTGAATATTCAACACTAGATAAAGGTGATGTGATGATAGAAAAGGGATCTTCGATGCGCATATTGCTGGTTGATGACGTTCAACTGGATAGGATGCAACTCGCTATTCGACTCAAGCAACTGGGTCATGTTGTAGAAGCTGTTGGTAGCGGAAAAGAAGCCCTGAATGTTTATTCTGATTTTGATCCTGAACTCGTGTTACTGGATATCAGCATGCCAGACATGGATGGTTTTGAGGTCGCTAACGAAGTTCGTCGGCAATTCCCAGAATGGGTTCCGATCATCTTTTTGAGCGGTCATGAAGAGCCTGAAATGATCGCAAAAGCGATAGATGCCGGCGGCGATGATTATTTGATCAAACCGGTAAACAAAGTTGTTTTGAACTCTAAGTTGATTGCGATGCAGCGTATTGCGCACATGAGACGAGAGTTAAAACAGAGTACCGCCAAACTCGAAGAACTGAATATTTTACTGCAACAACAAGCCAACGAAGACGGCCTAACCAAATTGTACAACCGACGATATATGGATACTAAGCTTGAAGAGAGCATTGCGTGGCACGGACGACGTAATATATCCATGACCGTCATACTACTCGATGTTGACTTTTTTAAGCCTTACAACGATAACTATGGCCACATTCAAGGGGATAAGTGCCTGCAAGGGCTTGCCAATACTTTGAAAGAGCTCTTTGTTCGAGCTGGAGAGTTTGTTGGACGTTACGGCGGTGAAGAGTTCGTCATCATTCTGAGTGATACCGATAGCTCAGGGGCTAATTTACAGGCTAATCGTGTAAAAGAAGCACTGCATCAAATGAACTACGTCCACGACTACTCAGCAGTGTCTGATAGGGTGACAGCGTCACAAGGTGTGTTGTCATTCGTCCCTGAAGGTGGTGAAGCTATCGCTTCTAT
Organism: Vibrio sp. FF145; assembly: GCF_041439075.1. NCBI lineage: Bacteria > Pseudomonadati > Pseudomonadota > Gammaproteobacteria > Vibrionales > Vibrionaceae > Vibrio > Vibrio sp. FF145. The sequence goes on along the minus strand of NZ_JBGONH010000015.1, from coordinate 15,041 downwards.
TTACGAAAAGGTTGACCAAGCACTGTATCAAGCCAAGCAAAGTGGAAGAAATACCTACATACAACGCGATATTATGGAGCTTGAGCAATAGTTGACGAGCTTCGGTAGTAACCTGAATTATACTTCTAGTAGCTTATAAGCTAGGAAGTGACTTAAGTGATAAAAGAAATGCAGCATTCCAAGTCATTCGTTATGACTAACTCAAACAAAGGTCTTGTATTAACTCTGTTTGTTTCCGTGTGTCCAACCGCTGTTAACGCAGCTTCGCTCTCTGAATTGGTCAGAAAAGACATTGAACAAACCTTCGCAACGAGTGTTTTGCTCAATGATACGGATGTGTTTACCTTTGGCATAAATAATTTTGATCCCAACAAAGTCTTTAGTTTGGACAATGAAGATATTGGCTCTAATGACTCAGTAAGTCGCCGACAAAATATCGCTTCCCTCAGCCTTCCTTATACCTTTGAAGTGCCAAGTTATATTGAAGACAACCATCAAGAAGTAACACTTCGTTTATCTGCGTTGCGGATAGAGAAGGATGTTCAATATGCCAGTTCAACGATAAGCGACTTTCAAAAAGAGTCTGTTGTTTCTGGTTACGTTGAGTATGCAAACGTATCCCAGTTGAACGAATACTGGAGTTTTAGTTCTGCAATTGGTAACCATATTTCCTATTATCGAAACGATTTTGAATATCGTTCTTCGTTGCTTGCACCAATTCAAGGTCAGCTGGATGGTCTTTATCTGAACACGGATGCTTGGGCATACATAATAGAGCCTAAGATAAAGTTGATGTTTGAAGATAAGAATGACTGGGGTAAATATAAACTCAGTACCAGTTGGCATTACTTTAATGGTATAGGTTGGGGAGAAGCCAATAACGGTAATATTGGTCACCCAGAAGGTTGGTACATAGCAAATGAAGCTAAGATCTTCTATGACTTAGTTCGTTGGGACAAAAACATCACATCCATGTATTCGAGTATAAGAAGAATAGATATTGGTGGTGATACTGTCGCGTCTATGGGCACTACAGCTTACTACGAAGGTAGTGTAGGTTGGTTGCTTAACCCAAATCTGTTTAATGACTGGGTCGACAATGTAGGAATAGGGTTTACTATCAATTACGGAAGTAGTTTGAAAGGAGGGAGCTTAGTCATCTTCTTTAACCAAGATTAGTCTAAGCACCAACGCTTTCGATGTTCACACCGTTAAATTACGATGTTCAGAGCTTTACATTCCAAGACTTTCAACGTCTTTAACTATCGACACACAGCTTGTTTCGGCCAGTTTCTTTTGCTTTGTACAGTGCGTTATCGGCAAGTTTCAAGACTTCTACGGGTTGTTTAGTGGTTCTACTATCAGACAGCCCAATGCTCACCGTTACGTTTACGACTTCAGTTGATTTGTTGCTCTGACCACGTTTTTTAATGCCGACTTCATGGTCGTCAGGGCGATCGTTGCTATTTCGAATCGTCATATCGTAGTTTTGTACTTCCGAAATGAGAACTTGAAGGTGCTCTTTAACCTGTTCCGAGTATTTGCCTTTAAAAATAATCGTAAACTCTTCACCACCATAGCGATAAGCTTTTGCACCACCGGTTGTTTCACTCAATATACGTGCTACCAACTTCAACACATCGTCGCCAATGTCATGCCCGTAGGTATCGTTAAATTTCTTGAAGTGGTCGATATCAACCATCGCCATTGAGTATTTTCGCCCTAAGTGCTTCATATCCACTTCTAGTGCGTGTCTACCTGGAATGTTAGTTAAACGGTCATTAAAGGCCATATCGTGGCTAGCAGAGACGACATAGATAATGAATAACGTACCAGACAGCGAGAACATCGTACTAGAGATGTATTGCACATCAAAAAATATGAATGTACTAGTAGAAAGTAAAATTGCGCTGTATACGACAACATCAATCGCGCGGTTGTATACCAGAACTAAAATCGAAGTAAGGCCAAGTAAACAAAGGCTATACAGCACTAAAACGAAAGGTAGCCTCGAGAATCCGTTAACGATAAACAGGATACCTTCGCTCCATGACTCAAATCCACCTGACTGGAAATGAGAAACAATTAATTGTGCCCATACCGTAAACAGAACGAGAACCAAAGCATATAGGAACATGGATTTCGAGTTAACGCCGTTATCTGGGAAGGCATACACCAGTAAGCATGTTACAGGAACTAAAGCGGTTAACAGAGACAGTTCTAATAGAGTGGTGCCTGTGTTGAGTGGCGTTTGTAAACGAACTTGAATGATGAGGTATGCGACGAGCATGGTTAAGGACACCATGGCCATACGACCTTGCTTAAATGTGTGGCACAGCAAAACCGCAACGCTCAATAGAATGTATGGGAGGTTGCTAGCAAACCCTAAGTTTGAATCCGTCACTAGGATGACGTTGTTCATACCTGCAAGTAATATTGCTAATAGAAGTAAGGGAAAGCAAAATCGAAATATGCTCGACGTGACGAAAGAAGATGTCATTTATGTGGTGAGCCTAACTATAATGATGATCTTATATTTTAATTTTATACGTAGGATACGGGTAAACAAGCAATTGCCAAGCTTTTTCATTAAATTATAGCAAAAACATGATCATAGCTCGCTAATTGTACAATTAAATTTATATGTGTTTCAGTTGCTATTAACCTAAGAACGAGCTAAACAGTATATATGATAAATGAAACAGCCGTTATTGATACTTAACTAAATTAAGGTAGTTTGTGCTTAAGAGTTAGGTGGTTACCTAAGTAGCAATGAACAGATGTTATACGCCTAACTGCAGAAGCGGTTAGCAACAACGGCAATTAGTTACAACAATGATTAGCTGTAACAACGATTAAACTAGAACCAACCGCTCAACATGGAGGTGTAATATGCAAATCAGTGTCGATGTCCATAACTATATGGAAACTTTGGTGGGAAATGTATTAGCGACAGAAGAGTATGTTTCTGGCTATACCAACGAGCAGTTAGCCGATCTTGCGTGTTTGGCTTTAGGTCAGCTTAAACCCATCTATATTCGCTTCGATGTCGATTTTCTATCGGCATTGCCAGAGGATAAATTGGTGCTGTATAAACGAAATAGTGAGATCGCGGTCAAAAATGCAGAAAGTATGATCATTGACGACAGAAGACGAGAGCGTGACGACAATGTACCCGTTATCTTTAGTCAACATAATTTTGATGATGACGTTGAATTACAATGGTATGAAAAGCCATTGTTGAGCGGTAAACAGTCATGATAGTTTACGGTTAATGCGGTCATTTAAGGAGTAAAAACGTGGGATTCTTTTCTAGATTATTTAGTGGCAAAGAAAAAACCGAACAAAAAGTAGAAATTGAGCCAGTCGAATACAAAGGCTTCAATATCTATCAAGATGCCATTGCTGAATCTGGTCAATACCGTGTAGCTGGGCGAATCGAGAAAGAATTTGATGGTGAAATCAAAACCCATCGTTTTATTCGTTCAGATGTTGTTTCAAACAAACAAGATGCCGATGAACTGATGCTTAAAAAATCGCAGATGTTCATCGACCAAATGGGCGATAGCATTTTTAGCTAACCAAATAGGGTTAGAATTGATGTTGGTCATAATTTAGAGAGCTTTCAGTGTATATGCTGAAAGCTCTTTTTAGTTTTAGGAACAAAGAACAGCTAGTAGGTTGTTATTTAAAGGAATATTTGCAAGTGGTTTGACCTCTTGGCTCAAAAGAGGCGTCATTTCTTCAAATGAAGTGCTCCAATTCCATCCAAATCGTTATAAGTAATAACTTTTCCTGTTCTTTGAATAAAACGCTTGAAGTATTAGTTGTCGTTAGATACAAACGAATAAGTCATTGTGCCAATAGTCAAGGAATAGCTATGCAAATTGGTGTACCAAGAGAAACACTCGCAGGTGAAACGCGAGTCGCTGCTTCGCCGAAATCGGTAGAACAGCTTCTAAAATTAGGATTTGAAGTTTGTGTTGAATCACAAGCAGGTGCGTTAGCAAGTTTTGAAGATGCAGTTTATGAACAAGCTGGAGCAAAAATTGTCACCGCAGATGAAGCTTGGAAATCCGATATTATTTTTAAAGTTAACGCTCCGATCGTTGACGAAACTAAAAATGAAATTGATCTTCTTAAAGATGGCGCAACATTGGTCAGCTTTATTTGGCCAGCTCAGAACCCAGAATTAATGGAACAATTGTCCACTCGTAATATCAACGTGATGGCGATGGATTCTGTACCTCGTATTTCAAGAGCTCAAGCGTTAGATGCATTGAGTTCTATGGCTAACATCGCGGGTTACCGTGCTGTTGTTGAGGCGGCGCATGAGTTTGGTCGATTCTTCACAGGTCAAATTACGGCGGCAGGCAAAGTTCCACCCGCGAAGGTACTGGTTGCTGGTGCGGGTGTTGCTGGCCTAGCAGCAATTGGCGCTGCGGGTAGTTTGGGTGCGATCGTTCGTTCGTTCGATGTTCGTCCTGAAGTAAAAGAGCAAGTCGAATCTATGGGCGCTGAATTCTTGGAAGTGGATTTCAAGGAAGATACCAGCGCGGGCGACGGCTACGCAAAAGAGATGTCTGAAGCATTCAATAAGAAAGCTGAAGAACTGTATGCAGCTCAAGCTAAAGATGTCGATATCATCATTACAACGGCGCTGATTCCAGGTCGTCCGGCTCCTAAGCTGATTACCAAAGAGATGGTAGACAGCATGAGTGCTGGTAGTGTGATTGTGGACCTTGCGGCAGCCAATGGCGGCAACTGTGAATATACCGTTGCGGATCAAGTCATTACAACGACTAACGGCGTGAAAGTGGTAGGTTACACAGATATGGTTGGTCGACTACCGACTCAATCATCTCAACTGTATGCAACGAACCTCGTTAACTTGCTGAAACTGCTTTGCAAAGAGAAAGATGGCAACATCAATATTGACTTTGAAGATGTCGTGCTACGCGGTGTTACTGTGGTTAAAGAGGGTGAAGTCACTTGGCCTGCACCACCCATTCAAGTTTCAGCTCAACCACAACAAGCTAAGCCCAAAGCGGTCAAACCAGAGCCAAAAGTTGAAGAGCCGGTTTCTCCAATTAAGAAAGTGGCAGGCATGGCGGTTGCTGTAGGTGCATTTGCTTGGGTAGCTTCGGTTGCTCCTGCTGCGTTCTTATCTCACTTTACCGTTTTTGTACTCGCTTGTGTGGTGGGTTATTACGTCGTTTGGAATGTAAGCCATTCTCTGCATACGCCTTTGATGTCCGTAACTAACGCGATTTCAGGAATCATTGTAGTCGGTGCACTGTTACAGATAGGACAAGGAAGTGGCGTTGTCACGTTCTTATCATTTATTGCCGTATTAATTGCAAGTATCAACATCTTTGGTGGCTTTACCGTAACCAAACGTATGCTTGAAATGTTCCGTAAAGACTAAGGAGTGACAGATGTCTGAAGGATTAGTACAAGCAGCTTATATTGTGGCTGCTGTATTCTTTATTATGAGCTTGGCTGGGTTGTCGAAACAGGAATCTGCGCGTGCAGGTAACTATTACGGTATCACGGGTATGGCAATCGCGTTGATCGCGACGATCTTTGGCCCACATTCTGCAGGTATTGTATGGATCATCATTGCTATGGTGATCGGTGGTGGTATTGGTATCCACTACGCAAGAAAAGTAGAAATGACTGAAATGCCTGAGCTGGTGGCAATTCTGCACAGCTTCGTAGGTATGGCAGCAGTACTTGTAGGTTACAACAGCTACATTGATCCACCTGCTACCGTTTCTATCAACCCTGCTGATATTCATGCAGAGCACGTGATCCACCTAGTGGAAGTGTTCCTTGGCGTGTTTATCGGTGCGGTGACGTTCACGGGTTCTATTGTTGCGTTTGGTAAGCTTCGCGGCGTTATCTCTTCGTCTGCATTGAACATCCCTCATAAGCATAAGTGGAACCTAGCGGCGATCGTAGTTTCTACACTACTGATGATTATGTTCGTTAAAGCGGACGGCAGCATGTTCGCGCTAATGGTGATGACTCTTATCGCATTCGCATTCGGTTACCACCTAGTGGCATCGATTGGTGGCGCAGATATGCCAGTGGTTGTCTCTATGCTGAACTCATATTCTGGTTGGGCAGCAGCAGCGGCAGGTTTCATGCTTGCGAACGATCTGCTTATCGTAACAGGTGCATTGGTTGGTTCGTCAGGTGCGATTCTTTCTTACATCATGTGTAAGGCGATGAATCGCTCTTTCATCAGCGTTATTGCTGGTGGATTCGGCCAAGACGTGGTTGTGTCTGATGGTGATGAAGAGCAAGGTGAACACCGCGAAACATCAGCTGAAGACGTGGCTGACATGCTTAAAAACTCAAAGTCAGTCATCATCACTCCTGGATACGGCATGGCAGTAGCTCAAGCTCAATACCCAGTGCATGAAATCACTGAGAAGCTGCGAGCGCAGGGCATCAATGTTCGATTTGGTATCCACCCAGTTGCTGGTCGATTACCGGGTCACATGAATGTGTTACTTGCTGAAGCCAAAGTACCTTACGATATCGTTCTTGAAATGGACGAACTCAACGATGACTTCAATGAGACCGATACTGTTTTGGTTATCGGTGCAAACGACACTGTGAACCCAGCAGCACTTGAAGATCCAAACAGCCCAATTGCTGGCATGCCAGTACTTGAAGTTTGGAATGCTCAGAACGTTATCGTATTCAAACGTTCGATGAACACAGGTTACGCAGGTGTGCAAAACCCACTGTTCTTCAAAGAGAATACGCAGATGTTGTTTGGTGATGCGAAACAGAGCTGTCTCGGTATTCTAGAGCATCTATAGGAAACACTTTTTAAGTATTTTCTAAGCAAAAGCATTAAGTCGTAACTAAATAAGGAGCTCATTAGAGCTCCTTTTTTTATTCATCTGAAAGTCGCTGTATCCTAAAGCAACAATCTATGACCCATAAGCAGCAATCTATGGCCCATAAGCAATAAGCACAGTCCGATAGACGGCCGTAAAACTCATTTGAATGAAGTTATAACGACTCAAACGATTAGCGAGTACAGCTGTGCAACATAGCCCTAATATGATCGAATTTGTCGCTATAACTCGTCATTAGCACGGTTTTTCATGCGGTTATAAATTTATCTTTGATAACGAATGGTATATATTTGATTGATCTATATGAATTTGCGTTGGTTTGTGATCATCAAAAGAACATTTACTCTGCTTATCGCTACATTATCAGTTTCAGTGAACGCGTTTGCTGACTCTTTACCTGAGCGTATCGATAACTTCACTAAACTTTTTGATCATGAAATGGCAATTGAATCTTATGATATTCGACTGCTTCAGGCTGATTACCCGACTCGCTTGATCATGCCGTCTTCTATGCTGCCGCAAACTGCTGAATACCCACTAAAAGACATCCAACGCTTATACCGGTTATCAAAAACATGCAGCGGAAAGTTGCCCTTAAGCCCTCTAATCACAGAGCCTTTGGTCTTTACTCGTGCAATGTGTAAAGGGACTAAACTTTCTGATCGTTGGTTTACTCGAAGTGGTTTGATTCATCCCGGTGGCGGTTCATATGCCGCACGCTACGTTGAGTTATACCCAGAGAAATTTGACTCGTTGAAGCGCTACATGCACATTCAAGAGCGACCGAACACAGAACACGATGAACTACTGTCTCGTCTACAGAAGATGGACAACGAAGCCATAACAGCTTTGCTAGCGGGTGCGAGTATGTTTGTTGAGCTTGATGAAATGTGGGTCAAGCGCGGCGATAGATATTACCTGTATAAAGAATCAGTTTGGAACGAAAATGCTACGCTCGCGGGCTTATCCTTTAGTTTGTCCTCAGAAGGCAACAGCTGTTTCGTCCAGCGCGGCAATGTATGTTGGGAAATAGAAGATCATTCAGAGCTTCTGCAGATCGCCATGTTTATTTTGGTGATTGCCAATATCCTACTCGTGTTGGGGTGGGCGGTTTACCGTTGGAACAGTAAAAAACAAGAGATGAAGAGCCGCATGCTGGTTCTTCAAATTCTAACGCATGAATTAAGAACACCGATTGCGAGTTTGTCATTGACGGTTGAAGGGTTTAGGCGAGAGTTCGAACACTTGCCAGAATCGGTATATGATGAATTTCGTAGGTTGTGTGAAGATACACGCCGTTTAAGGCAGTTGGCAGAAGCAAGTAAAGACTATTTGCAATCAGACAACCAACCGCTTGCAACAGAGTGGGTGCCAAGTGTTGAAGAGTGGCTTCAATACAAAGTTGAAGAAGACTTTGCTCCGGGCATTGAACTCCGCGTAAACAAAGATATTGCTGCAAAAGTAAACGTATATTGGTTAGGAACGTGTATCGATAACCTGATCAGAAATGCAGTGAAATACGGCGTTGCCCCGGTGATACTAGAACTGAATACTTCTGACAAGAAGCTGACATTCAAAGTTATAGATAATGGAGACTTGTCTCGCAAAGATTGGGGGCAACTAAGAAAGCCATTCGTAAGTAAGAGTGGACTCGGTTTAGGTCTGACGATAGTAGAATCTATGGTCGGAAAAATGGGCGGTCACATGACGCTTATCGGCCCCCCAACAACATTTATTTTGGAGATACCTTGTGAAACAGACATTGCTTCTCGTTGAAGACGATAAAAATTTAGCTGACGGTTTATTAGTTAGCCTTGAGCAAGCTGGATATGAATGTTTACATGCCGAGCTGATCTCTGAAGTTGAAGGCTATTGGGAACAAGCGGATCTTGTGATCCTAGACCGTCAACTTCCTGATGGTGACTCAGTAGATTCACTTCCCGGTTGGAAGAAAAAGAAAGATATCCCAGTTATTTTGCTTACGGCTCTCGTGACAGTAAAAGACAAAGTAGCCGGCTTAGACTCAGGTGCGAATGATTACCTAACGAAACCATTTGCAGAAGCTGAACTGTTTGCTCGAATCCGTGCACAGCTACGCCTACCTGATGCTGAAGATCAAGATGCATCAAAAGTGATGGCTCAAAACCTTGTAATTGACAAGGCAACACGTGAAGTGTTTTTTAATGAACTGGAAGTCACGTTAACGCGTACGGAATTTGATCTATTGCTATTCTTGGCAAGTAATCTTGGTCGAGTGTTTACTCGTGATGAGCTACTAGACCACGTTTGGGGTTACAACCACTTCCCAACAACTCGTACTGTAGATACGCACGTTCTGCAACTAAGACAGAAGTTACCAGGTTTAGAAATTGAAACCTTACGTGGCGTTGGCTACAAGATGAAAGCGTAATGAAAAAAACCTTACTTCCACTACTCATTTTATCAAGCGTCATCAATACTGCACACGCAGCCGATTGGTTTAAGGACAGTGATGCGCTGACACAAGTGCACAAGCACCTGCTAGATAATGATTTAGCATTGATGTTTGATTCATTGGTGGAAGTTTGGCAAATCAATGCTTCGCAATCTCGCGAAGATCATCTCAATCAGCTGTTCGAGCAAGCATTGAACAAAGATTGTGGGAAAACGCTCACCAAAAACACTTTACCGGATTGGATCAGCTCGGTCGTAGTGAAAAGACACATTATCCAAAGCCCAGGCAGGGAAACATTCCGTGTGGCGATTGATGTTGAATCGGAAAGCAACATCCAAGACATCACCTTTGAGAAGTGGGTCGACAAGGTCGTTTCGTCTGACAGTGAGTTCACCAAAGGTAACCCGGTAATCAATAACACTTCAGTGAGCGTATACAGCAAACGTTATAGCTTAGCGTCTCAACTTGATTCCGGACTTTATCGCCTGACTGTAAAAGGAAATAGCGGTAATTCCTGGAGCACTTGGGTCATTCTTGGTGAAGTGGTTATGCGTCAACAAGTTCGTTGGGCATCTAAAGACTCTTGGTTGATCGATAAAAAAGCACTGCTGAACCCATACTGCCCATTACCAAAGCTAGACGTAGGTTTGTACGATTATGTCGATGAACGATATAAGCAGGTGTGGGGTAAAAGTTATGAATCCGATTATCCGACCAATTTAACGGGTGAAGAACTGCCCAATGATCGTTATGTTTTAGCCGTTTCGATGGTACATTCGCGCTGGCAAGGTGACATAGCGATAGAGCAAGCACAAACTATCAGTAAAACTTATGATATTTCTAGCGAAGAGTAGCTAAAGTAATTTAGAATTGAGCCGTTAATAATGTAAGGGATCTAACAAAGATAAACGGCATGAAAAATACAACTAAACTACTCGCAGCATCAATTGCATTCGCCAGTCTTCCTCTTTCAGCAGCAAACTACGCCATTGAAGCGCGTGGTGATGCGATGGGTGGTGTTGGTGTTGTTTCAGCAAACTTCCTAACAGCTCCATTCTATAACCCAGCACTTGTTGCTATTTATCGTCGTAACGATGATATGGGTATGATCACGCCAAGTTTTGGTGGTAGTTATAATGACCCCCAAGACATGAAATCAAATATTGATTCCGCTCTGGCTGCGACAAACACTGCAGATTTAGATGCAGCTCTTAAAAAACTCGATGGTAACCAAGCTAATGTTGAACTTGGTGGTGTTGTCGCATTCGCAATCCCAAATCAATTTATAGCGGCGAACCTATTCGGCAAAGCCTATACGGAATCGTTTGCTACACCAAATGTTTACAATGAAGCGTCAGCGACAGATGCCGATAAGCTTGAGTTGTCGACGGTAGAAGCCGTTGCTATTGGTGTTACCGAAGTTGGATTAACTCTCGCTAAATATCAAACCTTTATGGGGCAGCATATTTCATTTGGTATCACGCCTAAACTTCAACGTATTTACACATACAACTACGTTGCTTCTGTTAAGAGCTACGATTTGTCTGATGTAAGAGACAATGGTGAAGGTGAAACTTCTTTTAATATGGATGCTGGCGCGCTTTGGTTCACAGGTCCATTTCGAGTTGGCTTTTCGGCTACCAACTTAATATCTAGAGATATCAATACCAAAGATACATCTCAAACTTTAACGAGTACGACCAGCGGTGTGACACACAAAGTCGGTGGCCAATACGCATACAAACTAGAGCCAGTATATACCGTAGGTGCTGGTATCGTAGCGGACTACTTCACGCTTAGTGTCGACTATGACTTAAATGAAACCGAAAAGTTTACTTCGTTCAAAGATAATGAACAGATGATTCGCGTTGGTACAGAAGTTGATGTTCTGCGTCAGCTTCAGCTAAGGGCAGGGTACTACAAGAATTTGGCATACTCTGGTTCAGAAGGTACAGTCACAGCAGGTATTGGTTTGTCGCCACTCAATTTGTTCCAGTTAGATTTAAGTGCTAACTACACAAATGAAAATGCAATGGGTGCATCAATCAATTTCCTTGCTAGTTACTAACAGTCCTTATATAGTTCTGCTCCTAAATAAAGGAGCAGACTATGCTAAACGACTTACCAACCCTTTCTCACGAAGAACAACAGAAAGCTGTTGAACGAATTCAAGAAATGATGACCCAGGGCATCAGCACAGCACAAGCTATCAAAATCGTTGCTGAGCAAATTCGTGAAGAAATGAGTAATAAAGAAGAGTAGGGCATTAGCCCTTCTTTTTTAACACCTTAGCGCACTATAACTAAACATATTACCCTCTAGTATATTATCTCGTACATACCAATTCTTTAGTTACCCTAAACCCCGAACTATTCAAAACCATTAAATGCCTTTTATTCAGTAAGTTACGTTAGAGTAATCCACTTATCAGGCTTTTCTTGGCTTCTATTTGTAATTAAATTACAGCAAGCTCTGAAAGTAATACAACTACCATTTTGGGTGTCAGTATTTATGTCACCATGTCTAAGTAGTTAAATCTATGGCGTTTTTTAAGGATAGTGACGTTGTGACTTCCATTTTTAGTGGATCAGAGTGCGTGATTAGAAGCGTGACGGGAGCAGAATAATAAGGATTTCCTCGAAGAGCAGCGCGAGATAAGTAACGACGGTAATGTTCAAAACCGATACCGCGAGTGACTTACGACTGCTTAGAGAAGGCTTTTACTAGCCAGATATGTGCGGTTTAGAACCAGTAGTTAGGAAGCTTAGAAACGATACATCTCAACCTGAGAATGCGATTAATGGCGTTACTACAGAATGTGTTATTACCGATGGTGAGAGCGCGCTTAGAGGCGTACATATCGATTAGAACCCTAATGAGACAGTAAAGCTTTTGGCTTCTTTAGTCTGCGTTGAAAATCTAACGGCGGCTTAAATGGACAGTAGATATCGACAGGGTATTAATGGCGTCTTGATTGGGTATTGGCAGAGAGTTGAATGTGTAACTGCAGTCTAGTCAAGCGAGCTTTAGTACAACTTTGCGACTTGGTTTCGTCCGTTGTCTTTCGCTTGGTAGAGTGCCTTGTCTGCACGTTTAATTGCAGAACGTATCGATTCATGTTGCTTAAGCTGTGTTACTCCAGTCGAAGTAGTTACTTTAAGCGCTTTAGGCCAAACGCTTTGGTCAATTGCTAGGTATAGATTATTGATAGCTTCGTTACACTGTAGCGCAGTTTGCTCCAGGCAAACTAAAAGGAACTCCTCACCACCCCAGCGATAAAGTAAATATTGCTCACCAAGACTCTCGTTAGCCGTTGCGACAAACTGAATAAGTACTTTGTCACCCACTTCATGGCCATGTTGATCATTGATTTGCTTAAAATGGTCTAAATCAAACAAAGCGATGTGAATGGTTTTTCCTTGCTGAGCTAACCATTCAAAATCATAGAAAGCATCTAAAGCTTCAGTTCTATTCCTACAGCCGGTCAACGGATCGGTTGTAGCCTTTATCTTTAGCTCTTCAATTTCTTGAGTCAACAAACGTTGTTGCTGTGCGGCACCTGTTCTTGTTCTTCTGGCTAGATATAACGCACAAGATATATAGTAAATCGCATACAGCACCCATAAACTAATTAAGAGTTTTCCTAGAACAAACTTGTCCATCGTCTTGCCGTGAAAAACGATGCTTTGTACTGTCAGTTTATGGTGCCCATCAAGTGTGCTAGCACCAAGCCCTAACTCAACCGACACAGCGTTGGTAACGTCTACGGCGCTATTCGTAATAGGGTGGTTGTAATAGTCGATCCACCACAAAGGGACATTGAAATAATCTAAGTCGATGTGTTTTCTATCGGGTAACGAGAAATCTAAACGATTGAACTTATTAGACATAGCGTCACCTTGAACGCTGTAATTCTCGTCGTAATTTCGAATGTAAAAGCGAAACCTTGGCTGTTCTTGGCCTTCGTAATCCATATTGATGGTCACTGAGTCATACACTGAGAGATCCAGACCTTTACCTTCCGTAGAGATAACGAACTCAATCTCACAGAATGGCGAGCTATAAGTACGCTTAAAGTCACACTGTAACTCAATGGTGTCTTCTGACTTATACAGCACCCCCTTGGTGCCACCATTATGTTCTTGGTCAGTGTTAACGAGTGTAGGGAATCTATCTGGAGTGATAACGTAGTTTTGATCCATGATCATATGGTAAGAGATAAACGACAGTAGAGTGGCAGCGAGGCAAAAAACAGAAAGGAATATATTGATTTGCCTGAATACGTTGTCGCTCAAAATGTTAATCATCCATACATGTAACTTTGTGGTTATGCGTGATGTCACCGCAAACAGAGATTCTATCGAGTATTCACATTCGAACCCAATAGTTAAAATTGAATTGAAGATTATACAGAAAAGTTAATGATTAAACTGATTTTTAGAACGAATTCTGTACGCAGACCCTTGGTTCTGAATGTTATTTGCTCAATAAGTGCGGTTTTTACGGGGGTAATAGTTTGACTGTATATTTATACAGTTAAGTTTACTGTGGTTCGGTTTGTCGTAATCAGAGTTATGTGTGCGAGTTTTATGGCTTGCTGTGACAACGAGTCACGAGGCCACTGTTACTGTTCGTCAATTAAAGTGGAGGGTAGTTATGTTGCAGTGTCACTTTTTAAGCTCAATTTTATCAAAACACTTTGTTGTTTATTAGAGCGTTCGTTTCATTCATTTTGTCTTTTATTCCCAATTACGCGCCATGGTGCGATACCTACTTGAATATTACGGATCTCGATGGAAAACGAAGTGATGGCGTTTCTTGATGCGTTGGTCATTGCATTTATTACAGGTTGAGTCTCAAGCCTCGGCACGATTGCGGCTTTGAAAACAGACATCAACTGGATAAAGCGAGTGCAACAAGACCAAGAGCAACGGATACGAAAACTGGAGAACCCCAATGAAAGGACACAAGTGCAAAGGTCGTCGACCAAACGGCCAACTTAAGAAAGGTTACACGCTCAAGAACGGGCGTGTGGTAAGGGCGAACACCACACGAAAACGCTACAAGAAACGCCGATGATTCACAGCAATCGAAAGGGCTATTTTTTTAGGAAAGTAGCCCTTTCTGCATTTCTACGACGAGAATCCACACTTTAAGCATCCAGTTTTACAGCTAATGATTTAAATCACTGTTATAAATAGGGTTAATGAGTATAATCCTTTCCCATAAATCAGACTAGACAGAAAAACTCTGTATTTAAATGCAGAATTTTCTATCTAATAAGCGTTAGTTCTACTTATTAAATGTGCGTACTGGTTCATATGTGTGATTCACTTCTCATTCATATGCGCAGCTACTCCGATATCATTCTCAGGATTTATAAAACAACAATTGAGGTTAAAATGAGTGCTAGGTATTGCGACAAATGTGGTCAAAAAACAGAACATAAAGAATTGATTAAGCAAAAACCGTCCAAATATGGCAATAGTAAGAAAGAAAAGTTTAAGGAATTTCTTGCGGGTTTTTTGGGTGGGATGGCTAGTCCAGCAGGAGCGTCACTAGATTTAATCGATCGCTATGTAGTTTGTTTAGAGTGTGGTACTAAAACATTAGAAAATCATGGCGATGAATTTCAATAAATTGTGTCTTGTCCAGTCTAAGTCGTAGAGCTAACAATCGGGTAGCCGGAGGTATTTACCCTCCAGCCCCCACACCACCCTGCATGCGGA